>NZ_JBEXLP010000045.1:0-56110 GCF_040610035.1 Streptomyces sp. NPDC004542 | reverse complement strand
AGGGGAGTTCACCGTTGTCCGGGACGACGCGGGAGACCGGGGCGTCCGCCAGCCGGGCCGGCCAGGTGGTGGGCAGCCGTCCGCCGGGCTCCTCGGCGCCCAGCAGGACGCCGGCGAGTGCGGCGCCCGCCTCCTGCCCGGGGAACCAGGACAGGAGCACGGCCGCGACCTCGTCCCGCCACGGCAGCTCCACGGGCGGACCGGAGTCGACGACGACGGTCCGCGGGTCGACCGCGGCGACCGCGCGCACCAGGTCGCCCTGGCGGCCGGGCAGCCGCAAGTTTCGCCGCCGCACGGCCACGATCTAGGCTTGCGCTCTGTGGCAGAACACAACGGCGTACGCGGACTCGGGCGGACCACGCGCAGCGAGGAGCGCAAGGCGGAGATCATCCGGGCCGCCATGGAAGTCATCGCGGAGAACGGCTACCGGGGCACCTCGCTGGCGGTGGTCGCCGAGCGCGTCGGCCTCACCCAGGCCGGGCTGCTCCACCACTTCCCGACCAAGGAGGCCCTCCTCGTCGCCGTACTGGAAGCGCGGGACCAGTGGGACATCGCGACCGCCACGTTCAGCGGCACCTTCTGGCCGCTCGACATGCTGGGCGACCTGGTGGAGTACAACAGCGGCCGGCCCGGCATCGTGCAGGTCTTCACCGTGCTGGCCGGCGAGAGCGTCACGGAGGACCACCCCGCCCGGCCGTACTTCCACGAGCGCTACCGCCTGCTCAGGGAGCTGACCGCGCAGTCCCTGCACGAGGAGTTCGGGGACCGCCTGCCCGGCGGCCTCACCCCGCAGCAGGCCGCGCCCCTGGTGGCCGCGGTCATGGACGGACTCCAGGTGCAGTGGCTGCACGATCCCGAGGAGGTCGACATGGCGGGCTCGTTCCGGGCCTTCGTCGGACTGCTCAAGGGCACGGCCGGGCAGGACGCGGACCACGGACCCGGGGCGTCCGGGTGAAGGCCGGGTGGCGCACGCGTCGGCGTGGCCACCACAGCCTCCCGGGACAGAACGGCCGGCAGGGCTTCGTCAGGCAGCCCGACTAGACGGCGAGGACTTCCCTGACCCTGACCGGCCGGCCGGTGGTGAAGGACTCGTTGGCGGCCAGGCCCACGGCCAGTGACCGGGCTCCGTCGGTCGCGTCCGCGGCGCGCCGGAGGGAGTCGTCGGGGCCGCCGTCACCGAACAGGTCGGCCAGCATGCGCACGTCGCCGCCGCCGTGACCGCCCTCGCCGGAACGGACGTCGATCCGGGTCGGCGGTTGCCAGAAGCGTCGCAGCACCAGCTCCGTGCGGCCCGCCTCGTCGCCGACCGCCGCGCCGTGCATCACCGCGTTCGCACCGTCGGCGCGGGCATCGGGACGGGCCCAGACGGATTCCTCCACCAGCAGTTCGAGCCGGCCCTCGCTGCCGTTGAAGGCCACCCGGTACCCCTCCCAGGGGGAGTAGGCGGTGAGGTGGTACGTGAGCGTGGCCCCGGTGGCGTAGCGGACCAGGACCGCCATGTCGTCCTCGATCGTCACACCGGGCGCGAACACGTTCTGGTCGCGGTGGTAGCCGTCCTCGCCCTCGGCGTCCAGGTAGAGCGCGCTCAGCACGGGCCAGTCGGCGAGGTGCACCGCGAAGGGATCACCGACGGCGGCGGGAGAGCCGTGGACCCGGGCGTAGTCACGGGCGAGACCGCGGCGGCGGCCTGCCTCGGCGCCGTAGAAGAACAGCCCGCCGACCGCGTACACGCTCAGCGGGTCCGCGTCCAGCCACCAGTTGACGAGGTCGAAGTGGTGGGTGGCCTTGTGGACCATCAGGCCACCGGAGTTGGCCTTGTCACGGTGCCAGCGCCGGAAGTAGTCCGCTCCGTGCTTGAGGTCGAGCAGCCACTCGAAGTGGACCGAGCCGACCTCGCCGATCGCACCGGAGGCGAGGTGCTCCCGTACGGCCGCGTGCACCGGGTTGTAGCGGTAGTTGAACGCGACCCGTACCTCGTGTCCGGTGCGCCGGCGGGCGTCCAGGACGCGGCGGGCACGGTCGGCGTCGGTGGTCATGGGCTTCTCGGTGACGACGTCGCAGCCGGCTTCCAGTGCGCGCACGATGTAGTGGTCGTGGGTCCGGTCGACACTGCACACGACGACCAGATCGATGCGCTCGCGGCGCAGCATCTCGTCGAATTCCTCCGCCGCGTAGCCGGGGACGTGACGGCCGATCCATTCGTTGTGCACGGCCATGCGACGGGCGTTGACGTCGCAGAAGGCGGCCAGTTCGAAGCGGTCCGCGTACGGACCGGCGAGTGCCTCGGTGTAGAGCCGGGCCCGCGCGCCCAGTCCGACGACGGCACAGCGGCGGCGTGCGGTCTCCCGCGTCATACGGTCTCCGTTTCCGATGGGTGAAGGGGACGCCAGGCGTCGGCCGCTGTCGCGGCCAGGGCGAGCGGTCCGAGGACGACGGTCACCAGGACCGGGGACATGGCCGGCAGGACCGCGGCGGCGCACACGGCCCCGGCCAGCAGAGCCGGTGCCAGTGGCTGCCGCGGCACCGCCCGGAAGGCGGCGGCGAGCACCGCCCGCCACCGGACTCCCTCCCGCCATCCGGCGGCACACCGCAGGCCCATCGCCGCCACGACCGCGCTGGCCGCGCCGAACGTGGCGCCGGGACCCGGTCCCCGCAGGTCCAGGGCGAGAGCGTCCAGCCACAGCAGTGCGGTGACCGCGACCGGAACGAGCCACACCGCGGCACCGGTGCGCAGCACCCGGCGCAGGTGGGAAGCGAAGTGACGTACCGTCACGTCTGCACCTCCGGCAGCCTGTTCACGCAGTACGGCGCACCCGGCGGTCAGCGCGGGGAACGCGGTCACCAGCGGCAGTGAGCAGACCAGCAGCAGCACGCCGAGGAGCAGGCAGTCGGCGAAGAGCTTGAATCCCGGACGTCGCAGCACGACCGCTCCTATCCCTTCAGGCCGGAGGTCTGCACGCCTTCGACGAGCAGCCGCTGGAAGGCGAGGAAGAACAGGAGCACCGGGAGCAGCGCCAGCACCGACATGGCGAACATCGGGCCGTAGGCGGAGCTGTCGGACTGGTCGACGAACAGGCGCAGGCCCAGTTGCAGCGTGTACTGGTGCGGATCCGCCAGGTAGAGGAGCTGGGAGAAGAAGTCGTTCCAGCTCCAGATGAACGAGAAGATGGTCGTGGTGACCAGGGCGGGTTTGAGCAGCGGCATGATGATGTGCCAGAAGGTGCGGTAGGGCCCGCAGCCGTCCAGGACGGCCGCCTCGTCGAGTTCGCGCGGCAGCGACCGGATGAACTGGACCACGAGGAAGACGAAGAACGCCTCGGTGGCGAGGAACTTCGGCAGGATCAGCGGCAGATAGGTGCCGAGCAGGCCGAGCTTCTGGAAGATGACGTACTGCGGGATGAGCATGACGTGCGTCGGCAGCATCAGCGTGGCGATCATCGCCGAGAAGTACACGCCGCGGCCCCGGAAGCGCAGGCGGGCGAAGGCGTACGCGGCCAGTGAGCAGGACAGCACGTTCCCGGCGACGGCGCAGCAGGACAGGAACAGCGAGTTGCCGGCCAGCCGCCACAGGCTGAGTCCGCTGATGCCGGCGGCGGCGCTGCGGTAGTTGCCGGGCGTGAAGACCTCGGGGATCGGGCTGAGGTTGGACAGGATCTCGGTGCCGGACTTCAGCGACGCGGTGAACAGCCACAGCACGGGGTAGAGCAGGACGCATCCGAGGGCCACGCACAGGGCGTGCCACAGGTGCGAACGCAGTCGCAGACTCATGCGGTGCCGCCTTTCCTCACGTGTACCGGTCGTCCGTCACCGTGCGGTCGCCCCGGCGGGCTCACCGCCCCCGGCCGCCTGTGCGCCTCGTGTACCGAGAACCGCATCAGCCGTCCTCCTGTCCGTAGAAGACCCACAGCCGCGCGGTCCGGAAGACGGCGTAGGTGACGGCGGCGATCACGGCGAGCAACACCCAGGCCAGCGCTGAGGCGTACCCCATGTGGAAGTCGGTGAAGGCCTGTTCGTACAGGTAGAGCGAGTAGAAGAGGGTCGCGTCGGAGGGACCGCCGGTGCCGCCGCTGATGATGAACGCCGGGGTGAAGGACTGGAAGGAGTGGATGATCTCCAGGACCAGGTTGAAGAACAGGACGGGGGACAGCATCGGAAGGGTGATGGAGAAGAAGGTGCGTGCGCGTCCCGCCCCGTCGAGGGCGGCGGACTCGTACAGCTCCCGGGGGATCTGCTTGAGTCCGGCGAGGAAGATCACCATGGGTGCGCCGAACTGCCAGACCGTCAGGACGATGAGGGGGTAGAGGGCGTGGTCGGGGTTGTCGGTGAGGCCGCCGACGTGCCAGCCCGCGAAGGAGAACGCGCGGTCGGTGAGGCCGCCGGTGGCGAACAGCGAGCGCCACACCAGGGCGACGCTGACGCTCGCGCCGAGCAGCGAGGGCGCGTAGAAGGCGGCCCGGTACAGGCCGACGCCCCGGCGGCGCCGGTTGAGCAGCACGGCGACCGCCAGCGCGGCGGCGAGTTTCAGGGGGGCGCCCAGCAGGACGTAGGTGAGAGTGACGCGGGCCGAGGTCAGGAACCGGTCGTCCTCGAACATGTAGCGGTAGTTGGCCAGGCCCACCCACCGCGGCCGGGTGAACAGGTCGTAGTCGGTGAACGACAGGTAGAGCGAGATCAGCATCGGGCCGAGCGTCAGCACGACCATGCCGATCAGCCAGGGTGCCAGGAAGACGTGCCCGGCCCGGCCCTGTGAACGGCCGGGCCGGGCAGAGGACTTCACTGCGGTGCCGTCGCTCCCGGCGGGGTGGGGCAACGGGTGGGGCGGCGCGGTCGCCTGAGCCATCGGGTCCACTCCTCCACGTCGAGGCTGGATGACGGCGGCAACGATTGCATGCTCTCGACAGCGGCGGCAAGAGATGCGACAGAGCTGTTGATTCGGCTCTGTTCGTTGACGGTGGCAGTCGTGGAAGCGTAGTTTCCCGGCCAGTTGGAAACACAATGGCAACGTTTGCAGTGATCCCGCCGTCCTTGCAGGCTTCCTCGAACGAAGGGCCGCGATGTACTCGACACGCCTCTCCCGCCGCCGTCTGCTCGCCGCCTCCCTGACCGCCGCGGCACCGCTCACCACCGTCTCGGGCTGCGGCACGGGGCAGTCCACGGGCGACGGCACGGTGACACTCGACTTCCAGTGGTGGGGCTCGGGCGACCGCAACACCGCCACCGAGGCCGCCGTCGCGCTCTTCGAGAAGCGCCACCCGCACGTCAGGGTCAGCACGTCGTTCGCCGGCTACTCCGCCTACCTGCAACGGCTCGCGACCCAGGTCGCGGCGGGCAGCGGCCCGGACGTGCTGCAGATGGACTTCGGCTTCCTGCGCGGCTACGCCGACCGCGGGGTGCTCGCCGACCTGGGCGGCCCGGAGTTCTCCGCGATCCGGCTCGGCCGGATCCCCCGCATCTACGCCGCCACCGCCGTGCTGAACGGCACCCGCTACGGTGTGCCGACCGGTATCGCCACCCAGTCCCTGCTGATCGACCCCGCGCTGTGGCGCAAGGCCGGTGTCGGGATCCCCGAACCCGGCTGGACCTGGGACGACCTGCTCCACGAGGTCGGTCCCAGGCTGAAGCGGGCACTCGGTGGCCGGGCTCCGCTGACCGACTTCGCCGGGCACATCGAGACCTTCCAGATCTGGCTCGTCCAGCGCGGCAGACAGCTCTACACCGACGACGGTTCCACCGGCTTCACGGCGGCCGACCTCACCGCCTTCTGGGAGCTGGCGGGGCGGCTGCGGGACAGCGGCGTCTTCACCTCACCCGCCGTCACCGCGTCGTACGCGAGCGGGTCGAGCGCGGACTCCCCGCTGGTGCGGAAACTCTCCGCCGGCGAGTTCCAGATCACCTCCACCGCCTCGTCCTACTACCAGACGTACGGTCCGGTGCAGCCGATCGCGTTCCCCACCGTGTCGGCCTCCGCACCGCTGGGCATGACCGCCGGGGCCTCGCAGGCGCTGTGCGTGCAGCGCAGTTGCGCACACCCGAGGGAGGCGGCCCGGCTGATCGACTTCATCGTCAACGACCCGGGCGCGGCCCGGATCCTCGGCGTGGTGCGCGGCCTTCCCGCCAACACCGGCATCCTGGCCGGTCTGCGCCCGGACCTGACCGGCGGCGACAAGGTCGTCTACCGCTTCCTCACCGGCATCGGGAAGAAACTCTCGCCGGCCCCGCCGCTGCCGCCGTTCAGCAGCTCCGAGGACAAGCTCGACTTCACCCGTGTCTACCAGGACGTCATCTTCGGCAAGAAGAGCGTGCGGACGGCCGCCGCCGAGATGTACGAGAAGTTCCACACGACCGTGCCGGGGGGCTGAGGGGTGCTCATCCGGGAACTGCGGGTCACCCCCATCGCCTTCCGCGACCCCCCGCTGCTCAACGCCGGCGGTGTGCACGAGCCGCACGTCCTGCGCGCCGTGCTGGAACTGACCGTCGCCGACGGACGCGGCGGCCGGGTCACCGGCCTGAGCGAGTGCACCGGCCACTCCTGGCAGCTGGACTGGCTCGAGCTCGTCGCCGAGCGGGTGCCCGGACGGAGCGTGTACGAGACCGGACGGCTCGGCCGGCTCGTCGGGGACCTGCTGGCGGGGCGGGCCGAGGACTGCGACTACTCCCCCGGTGCCTCCTGGCGGCGCTGGGCCGACCGTACGCAGGTGCCCCGATCCCGCGGCCCGGCGCCCGTACCGGCCTCCGCCTTCGACGTACGGCGGGTCCGCTCGGCGCTGGAGGTCGCCTGCCTGGACGCGCAGGGCAAGCTCCTGGGCCGGCCCGTGACCGACCTGCTCGGCGGCCGGCTGCGCGACAGCGTGCCCTACGCCGGGTACCTGTTCCACAAGTGGGCCGAGCACCCCGCGCAGGACGGCCGTCCCGCCGTCCCCGACGCCTGGGGTCCCGCTCTGGACCCGGACGGCGTCGTCGCGCAGGCCCGGCGCATGGTGCGGCGGTACGGCTTCAGGTCGCTCAAGCTCAAGGGCGGTGTCTTCCCACCCGGCCAGGAAGCCGCGACGCTGCGGGCGCTGCGCGCCGAGTTCCCCGACCACCCGCTGCGGATCGACCCCAACGCCGCCTGGACGGTCCGGACGGCTGTGTCCGTCGCCCGCGAACTCGACGGCGTGCTGGAGTACCTGGAGGACCCGGTGGCCGGCGTGGAGGCGATGGGGGCCGTCGCCGCCCGCACGGCCGTGCCGCTCGCCACCAACATGTGTGTGACGTCCAGGGACGACATCCGGCCCGCCCTGGAACGCGGCGCGGTACGCATCCTCCTCGGTGACCACCACATCTGGGGCGGGCTGCGCGCCACGGTCGCCCTGGGCGAGATGTGCCGGGCCGTCGGCTGGGGACTGTCGATGCACTCCAACTCGCACCTGGGCATCAGCCTCGCCGCGATGACCCACGCCGCCGCGGCCACTCCCGGGCTCGGCCACGCCTGCGACACCCACTACCCGTGGAACGCCGACGACGACATCGTCCGGCCCGGCCCCCTGACCTTCGTGGACGGCTCCCTGCCGGTGCCGACCGGCCCCGGACTCGGGGTCGAACTCGACCGCGCGGCACTGGAACGGCTGCACGCCGTCTACCTGCGTCTGGGCCGTGAACACCGCGACGACGGCGGCTACGCGCGCCGCTTTGGGCCCGGCGCCGGCGCCCGCGTCGGGCGGTGGTGAGCGGGCCCGGAGGCGGCGCCCCCGCCGACGCACCCGGCGGCCGGCCGGCCCGGTCCCCGCCGACGAGCGGCCCGGCCGTGCGCGAGCCCCGCGGTACCGGCCGCTCAGCGGCGCTCGACGGCGGCGGTGGAGCCCCGCACCACCAGATGGGTCGGCAGCACCCGCTGCTGCGGCTGCTCCGCGTCCTGTCCCGCGGGCGTGCCCAGGATGCGGAAGAGCAGGTCCACGGCGGCCCGGGCGGCGTGCGCCTTGGGGACGGATACCGTGGTGAGCGGCGGGGCGGCCATCCCCGACAGGGCGATGTCGTCGCAGCCGACGACGCTCATCTCACCGGGGACGCTGACGCCCCGCGCGGTGAAGCGGCTGATCAGTCCGAAGGCGACGATGTCGTTGAAGGCGACGACCGCCGTCGCACCACTGGCGAGCACCACGTCCGCCGCACCGGCGATGCCGCCGTCGAAGTGCGGGGCGACGCTGCCGACCTGGACGATCTCGACCTTCCCGGAGGAGGCCATGGCCTCGATGCCCGCCGCCCGTTCCTGGGCCGTCCAGGTGCTGCGCGGGCCGCCCACGTACGCGATCCGCCGGTGCCCGAGAGCGTGCAGATGGGTCAGCGCGTCGGTCATGCCCTCGGCCAGGTCGGCGGTGACCGAGGCGAAACCGGGCTCCCGGCGGTGCAGCAGCACGATCGGTTTCGGGGTCAGCTCGTGAAGCGAGCCGAGTTCCTCACCGCTCAGGTGGGAGGCGCACAGGACGAGCCCGTCGACCTGCGGCGCGAGGGTGCGGACCGCGTCGAGCTCCAGACCCTCGTCCCGCTCGGCGTCGCTGACGAACACGGCGTGGCCGAGTCCCCTGGCCCGCGCCTGGGCGCCCTTGCAGATCTCCGCGAAGAACGGGTTGAGGAGATCGGGAACGATGACACCGACGTGGCCGGTGCGGCCCGTGATGAGACCGCGGGCCGCACGGTTGGGCTGATAGCCGAGCCGGTCCGCGGCCACCCGCACCCGCTCCCGGGTCGCCTCGCTCACCGTCCCACCGGCCGCGAGCGCCCGGGACACCGTGGACGGGGAGACCCCGGCCGCCTTCGCCACCTCACGAATGGTCACCTGCACCCCGCCGAGGTTGGCACCCCCGCCCACCGCAGTCAATGAAGATCCTTGGGACCGGGAGCCGCGACCACGCAGGACAAGGGCTCCGTCACCTCCCTCACCGCTGCCGCGCGGCACCGGCGGTGGCCGGCCACGACGCCGGCCTCACCGGCTCCGCGACCTCGGCAGGGCCCGTGCCGCCGCGCGCTCGGCTCGAGGACGGGCTGTGGGACCGGGGACGGTCAGGCCGCACCGGCAGCACGCCCCGGCCGTCGCTCTCCCGCAGCCCGGCCACGCCGCAAGGGCGAACGAGACCGTCCTGAAGCCGTCAGGCCGCAGGAGCGGCCTGCAGGACTGCTCCCCGGCCTGCCGACGGGTGCGCCGTGCGGCCGTCAACTGCCATGCAAGGCAAGCTTGTTGACTTCTCCGCGCGACGGCTCCACCATGACCGGGCGGTCATATGACCGCCCGGTCACACGCCAGGAGCGCCCATGCCCACGCCCACCTGGACCCGGCTGTCACCGGCCCGCCGCGAGCGGGTCCTGGTCGCGGCGATGGACGAGTTCGGCACCCACGGCTACTCCACGGGCAGCCTGAACGTGATCGCCCGCGAAGCGGGGGTCGCCAAGGGCTCGCTGTTCCAGTACTTCTCGGGCAAGCTCGACCTCTTCGCCTACGTCGCCGAGCAGACCTCGCTGCGCGTCTACGCCCGTATGCAGCCCTGGCTCGACGGTTACGACGGCAACCGCGACTTCGTCACGCATCTCGTGGACGCGCTGGAGGCCTGGCTCGAGTACTTCGCCGGGCAGCCGCTGGAGCGCGGGGTGGCGGCCGCGACCAACATGGAGATGGACCCGGCGGTCCGTGACGCGGTCAGGCGGCCCGTGAACGCCGTCTACCTGGCCGGGCTCCGCCCTCTCCTGGAACAGGCCGTCGCCGCGGGGGACCTGCGCAAGGACGCCGACCTCGACGCGCTGCTGTCACTCCTGCTGGTGATGCTGCCGCACCTGGCGCTGGTCGGGCATCTCCCCGGCCTGGACGGACCCCTGCCCCTCACCGGGGTCCCTCCCCAGGTCCGGCGCGAGAACCTCGAACGGCTGGTGACGCCGTTGCTGACCGGCTTCAGGGCGGGGGACGAGCGGTGAGGGCGCCCGCCTCACAGGACGCCGCGCCGTCGCGGCAAGCCGCGCACCGGCTCCGTCGCACTCTGCAACACCAGGACGCCACCGCACATCACCGAATACCGGTGGATACCAGCGCACAAAACGGCACCTACCCGCATATCACCACACATCACTGCCCTTACTCCGCAGAAAAGGTGATCTCGTGCTCCGAACACTCCTGCGCTCCCTGACCGCACTGCTGCTGACCGCAGCAGCCGCCTTCGCGCTCGCACCGGCCGCCCACGCGTCACCGCAGGCGGCCTCGATCCAGGCGGCGGATCCCTCCACCACAGGGTCGTACCCCATCGCGTACACCGATCTCACGGTCTCGGCCTCGGGCCGCTCGTACAGCGCCCGGGTCTGGTACCCGGGCACGACGGCCGGGGCCGACGCTCCGGTCGCCGCGGGCACTCACCCCGGCCTCGCCTTCGGGCACGGGTTCTTCCAGGCCATCACCCAGTACGAGAGCCTGCTCAAGCACTACGCCTCCTGGGGGTTCATCACCGTCGCACCCAAGTCCCAGGGCGGCCTCTTCCCCAGCCACTCGGCGTTCGCCGACGATCTGAACGCGGCGCTCACCTGGCTCACCACGCAGAACGGCACCACCGGCTCCCGGTTCGCGGGCGCGGTCGACACCAGCCGGCTCGCCGTCTCGGGGCACTCCATGGGCGGTGGCGCGGCACTGCTCGCCGCCGCCAGGAACCCGGCCGTCAAGTCCGTGTCCACTCTCGCCGCCGCGGAGACCGACCCCTCGGCCGTCAGCGCCTCCGGCGCGCTGAGCATCCCCGCCCAGTACGTCGGCGGCAGCGCCGACAGCATCGCCGGGGTCGCCGGCAACCAGCAGAAGATGTACGACGCCAAGCCGTCTCCCGCCCAACTGCGCGTCATCACGGGCGGGTTCCACTGCGGCTTCGAGGACAGCTCCGGCCTCGGCTGCGACAGCGGGACCATCACCCGGGCCGCCCAGCTGAAACTGACCTACGGCGTCACGACCGCCTGGCTGCTCTACACGCTCGGCGCCGACACCTCCCTCTACGACCAGGTGTGGGGTTCCGCGGCGCAGAACCTGGCGGGTGTGGTGTACTCCGCCAAACCCTGAGCCGAGCAGCTCACCGAGTGGGCGGCGAGGTATGGCCGCCCACCTGCCCGTTGATGATCTGCATGCCGGGCGGCGGCCAGCTCGCGCCGCGGTCCGGGTTCAGGGAGTTGACGAGGACCAGCAGCAACGGCACGTAGATCACGGCGAAGCCGAAACCGGCGGCCGCGCGCAGCGCCATGCGCGCGGAACGCGAGAGCTGCATACCGACGAACCGCTCGGACTGCTGGCCGACGGGCGAGCAGCTGCCCGGCGAGAGCG
The DNA here is from genome assembly GCF_040610035.1 of Streptomyces sp. NPDC004542. Taxonomy (NCBI): domain Bacteria; kingdom Bacillati; phylum Actinomycetota; class Actinomycetes; order Kitasatosporales; family Streptomycetaceae; genus Streptomyces; species Streptomyces sp. NPDC004542. The sequence continues at coordinate 44,796 of NZ_JBEXLP010000045.1, read as the reverse complement.
AGCTGGCCGGGCAGCTCGGCGTGTCCACGGTCACCCTGCGCGAGGCGCTCATGGCGCTGCGGCAGCAGGGGCTCGTCACCACCCGCCGGGGCCGGGGCGGGGGCAGCTTCGTCTCACTGCCCGAGCTCCCGGGCGAGGAGCGCCTGAGGGCCCGGCTGCGCGGCTGGAGCACCGAGGAGCTGCGTGACCTCGGCGACCACTGGGCCGCCCTGTCGGGCACCGCGGCCCGGCTCGCCGCCGACCGCACCGAACCCGGCGACCTCGCACCACTGCGGCGTTCGGTGGAGGAGCTGGAACTCGCCGAGGACGCGGCGGCGCGCAGCCGGGTGTACGGCAGGTTCCACGTGGAGCTGGCGGCGGCCGCGCAGTCCGCCCGGCTCACCCGGGAACAGGTCGCGCTGCAGACGGAGATCGGGGCGCTGCTGTGCCTCGTGCTCGGCGACGACGAATATCGTGAAGAAGTCGCGGAGCGTCACCGGGCCGTACTCTCGGCGGTGCAGGATGGGTCCCACGAAACGGCCCGCACGCTGGCCGAACGGTGCGTCCAGGAGTCGGCGGCGCGGCTCGTCGCCCTGCGCATGACCCTGTAGGGCGGCCGTCCGGTCCCGTCCGCTGGAGTGCGCCATGAGCCAGAGCCCCGGCCTCGTCGGCGCGGCGGCCAGGAAAGCGGCCGGCGCCGCCGAGGAACATGCTTCCGCGCAGGTGGGCGGCTGGCTGGAGGCGGTGTTCGAGTCCGTCGCGCAGACCCGGGCCGACACCGCCGCGACGCTGGCCCGGGCCGCCGCCGAGGGGCGCCGGCCCGCCACCGCCGACCTCGCGGCGCTGCGTCCGGGACTGCATCTGCGGCTGACCCGCGACGCGCTGGTCTCCGGGGCCGGTTTCGTCGCCGCGCCCGGACTCCTCGCGGACGCCCCGGCGTGGCTGGAGTGGTGGCAGACGAACGCCGAAGGGGACGTACGGCCACTGCTGCCCGAACTCGACCCGGACCACTCGGCGTACTCGGACTACACGTACTGGGACTGGTTCGCCCTGCCCCGCGACACCGGGCGGCGGGCGGTGGCCGGGCCGTACGTCGACTACCTCTGCTCCGACGAGTACAGCCTCACCCTGGCCGCGCCGGTGACGGTGGCGGGGCGGTTCGCGGGGGTGGCCGCGGCGGACGTCTACCTGCGGCACTTCGAGGCGGCCGTGCTGCCCCTGCTGCGCCGGCTCCCCGGGCCCGCCCACCTGGTCAACGCCCGGGGCCGGGTGGCGGCCTCCGCGGACCCGGCGCACCTCGCCGGGTCCCTCACGAAGGGGCCGGACTTCGCCGCCGTACTGGAGCGTGCCCGGCCCCGGACGGTCGGCGGAACGCGCCTGGTGCCCTGCCGGGGCGTCCCCCTGGTCCTGGTGGTGGGTGCGCGGTGAGAGCGGTGGCAGGGGCCCGGCCCGGCGCCGTCGGCGACCTGAACGCCGACGGTGCCGGGTCAGGCCTCCGGTGCGGGGACCACCGTCAGATGGCTCTGCGCGGCGCGGGCGCGGCGTGGGCGGCGCGGGGCCGCGGCCGGGCGGCGGGAGTCGCGCAGCACCAGGGTGAGGCGCGTGTAGCCGAGGGCCTGGAGGGTCCTGGGGGACTCCACCACGATCCGGCAGTCGGTGGCACCCCAGCGCGGGTCGGGGTGCAGCAGCGGGCGGACGGCGCCGTCGGGCTCGCCGGCCCCCTCGCCGACGGCGCGGATCCAGTGCGGCAGTCCCTGCCGGAAGGCGGCCTCCATCAGGGGGTCCTGGGCGATGTCCCGGCGGATCGCCTGCAGCCCGTGGTCGTGGGCGCTGCGCTCCCAGGCGGCCTTGAAGTGCGCCAGCATCGGCAGGCACCAGCTCGGCTCGTGCTCTCCGAGCACCGTGGCGGCGTCCGGGTGGAACAGGACGAACCGCAGGAAATTGTCGCCGGGCATCGCCGTCGGGTGCGGTCCGACACCCCGGAAGAGTGTCTCGAAGGCGCTGTTGGCCAGGACGACGTCCCAGCGGTGGTCCACGACGAAGGACGGGAAGGGGCCGGCCTGGAGGAGCGTGGCGTAGTCCTGGAGGTACGCCTGGGCCTCGAGCCCCTCGGGGACGGGCGGCGCCGGCCGCCGCCCACCTGCCTGATGTGCCATCGGGAGGTCACCCCTCTTGCCTATGCGGCCTTCACGCGGCGCCCTGATCCTGCTGCCCCGACAAGAGTGATGTCAACTATCGTGGCATTTCATGTCTGTTGACGGCTGAAATTGGCCACAGTTGTGGCGAGACCTGGATGTGAGTTCGAAGCACCAGCTACTCTCCGGGAAGTTCACGGCAAGCATGCGTGCTGTGCCTCGTGCTGAGCCCCGTGTCGAGCCTCTGAGAGACGTAGGAGATCTGTCGGTGACGGATGGCTACGAGGATCCGGGCGCCACGGCGACCGACCGGCTGCCGGCCGTCGTCGCCCGCGTCAGCGCGCTTGCCGACCGGCTCGGTGTGCCGCACGCGGAGGTCTTCGACGTCAGGCGGCTGTCCGTCGGCTGCGGCGTCCCCGAGCCGGTGGTCAGGGCCCTGCTGGGCGGCAGGCCGGCGGGCGAGCGCGATGTGCAGGCACGGTTCCTGCAGCGCCTGGACCTGCTGCGCCGCACCCGGCTGAAGCCCAACGGGCGGAAGTACACCCAGCAGGAGATCGCCGACGGCGCGGGCATGTCCCGGCAGCAGGCGGGCGCTCTCATCAACGGTGACCGGCGCCCCACGATGGAGCACTGCGACGCGCTGCAGCGCTTCTTCCGGGTACATGCCGGCTTCCTCACGGCGGAGGACCCCGAGGCCCTCGCGGGCGCGCTGCAGCGCACCGAGCAGGAGCTGCTGCAGAAACTCGCCGACCGCGAGCGGGCGGCGGCCTCGGCCGCCGAGGATCCACTGGAGCGGCTGCTGCAGGACCACGGTGTCCGCGGGATCGCCTGGCGGGCCGCGCAGCTGCCCACCGACCAGCACCGCGACAAGGTCGCGGAGTGGCTGGACATGCTCCTGGAGAGCGTCAAGCGCCCCGAGTCGTGACGTCGTGAACCGAGGGAGAAGAGTGGGCATCGCCAGGGAGATGCGCCGCCTGTGCGGCGAGTTGGTCGCCGAGCTGGCCCTTCCCGCACCGGCCCGGCCGCACGACCTGTACACGGCGCTCTGCGACGCGATGAGCCGCCGCCGCGGCCGCCCCGTGGTGTTCCGGGCGGCCGGCTTCCCGCCCGGCACCGCCAGCGGACTGTGGCTCGACATGGCCGACCGGGACCTGATCGTCGTCGAGGAACGCACCGCGCCCGCCCACCAGCTGGTCATCCTCGGGCACGAGCTGTGGCACATGCAGGCCGACCACAGCGGCCACCACGTCGACGGCGTGGGGGTGGCCGCGCGGCTGCTGGACGACGCACCGGACCAGGACGTCCTCGAGGCCACCGTGCACAAGGTCGCCGCCCGGACCCGCTTCGACCTCGCCGAGGAACGGGAGGCGGAGACCTTCGGGCTGCTGCTGGCCAGCAAGTGCCGTACCTGGCTGGCCGGTTCCTCGCTGCGCGGTCCGGTGCAGCGGGACGACGTGGCGGGCCGCATCGAGGCGTCCCTGGGATACCTCGGGCCGCAGGGCTGACCACGCGGCGCGAGGCGGCAGGGCCGGCCACGCGGTGGGGCGGCGTTGTCAGTGGGGGACGGCAAGCTGGAGGCGCGCCGCCGACGTGTGCGGCGTACGCGCTGGCAAGTGCGTGACCTTGACGCCCGACGGGGAGAGCCGACCGATGCCCACCGCCGTACTGACCGACCGCGAGCGTGCCGCCGTCCAGGCCTATCTGCGGTTGCTGCACACCGTACGCGCCGCCCTGGACGGCCCGTCCGACGAAGCCCGTCCCGTCCTCATCCCGCCCGCCGTGCTCGCCGAGGCGGAGCGGGCGCTGTCACAGGCCGGACTCGCCGGCAACGAGGAGCGGTTCTTCCGGCTGCTGCACGACTGGTGCCCGCGGCCCTGACGGCCCTGCCCCGGTGCCGGCCGCACGGCCGGCACCGGCGGCGCACCCCGCTCAGGGGTGCGGTACCACGACCGCCGTGGTGACCACGCCGCGCCTGACGCTCCAACGCCCCTCGAACCGGCCGACGCGGCGGCCGTCCACCCACGGCCCCGGTACGAGGAGTTCGGCGTGCAGGCGGCCGCGGTGGGCCGGCCCGGGTTCGGGGACGATCTCGATGTCGGCCTCGGAGAATTCCAGCCACTGGCCGGTGAGCGGGAACCAGGCCTTGTACACGGACTCCTTCGCGCTGAACAGGATCCGGTCCCAGTGCACGTCGGGCTGGTCCCGCGCGAGCCGGCGCAGCCGGTCGGACTCCGCCGGCAGGAACACGTAGGAGACGACCTCCTGCGGCAGCGGCTCGTGCGGTTCGGCGTCGATGCCGAGCGAGGCCAGGTCGGTGGCGCGGGCCAGGGCGGCGGCGCAGTAGTCGTCGCTGTGGGTCATGCTGCCGACCAGCCCGTCCGGCCAGCGCGGCGCACCGCTCTCACCGGTCAGCACGGGCTGCGCGGGTACGCCGAGCTTCTCCATGGCCAGCCGGGCGCAGGCGCGCACGGCGGAGAACTCGCGGCGGCGCTTGGCCACCGCCCGGGTCACGAGCGCCGCTTCCTCCGGATACAGCGGGGCGTCCCGGAGTCCGTCGTCACCGTGCGCCTCCACGGCCACGACCGAGTCCGGAAGCAGCTCCTCGATCACCGGCTCCGACCTCCATCGGCAGAATGCGGCGCAGCTTTCCCGGCGGTTCCGGGCGCTTGCGCCACTCGCGGGGGTATCCCACGGACACCTCTTCGAAGCGGACCCCGTCGAGCCAGGTCGTCCGTGGGATGTGCAGGTGACCGTAGACCATGGCGGCGACGCGGAATCTGCGGTGCCAGTCGGCGGTGAGCCGGGTGCCGCACCACATGGCGAACTCGGGGTGCCACAGGACGTCCGTCGGGTGCCGGTCCAGCGGGTAGTGGTTGACCAGGACGGTGGGCAGGTCCTCGGGAAGACCGGCAAGCCTGCGCTCCGTCGCGGCGACCCGGGCGCGGCACCAGGCCTCGCGGCTGGGGTAGGGGTCGGGGTGCAGCAGGTACTCGTCGTTGCACACGATGCCGGTGCCGTGCGCGTAGGCGAGGCCCTCCTCCTTGGTGGCGCATCCCTCGGGCAGGTAGGAGTAGTCGTACAGCAGGAACAGCGGGGCGACGGCCACCGGGCCGCCGGGGCCGTGCCACACGGGATAGGGGTCCTCGGGGGTCGTCACGCCCAGCTCGCGGCACACCTCGACGAGGTGCTCGTAGCGCGGGACGCCGCGCAGGGGGAGGGTCTCGCGGGGGTGGGTCCACAGGTCGTGGTTGCCGGGGCACCACAGGACCCTGCCGAAGCGGCCGGTGAGGGTCTCGAGGACCCAGCGGATGTCGGCGACGGTCTCCGCCACGTCGCCGGCCACGATCAGCCAGTCCGCGTCCGTGCCGGGGCGCATCTGTTCGACGAGCGCACGGTTCTCGGGGTACCCGATGTGCAGGTCGCTGATGGCCAGTAACTGCCCGGCCCCGCCGGCCGTCGACTCCACCCTGGCCCCTTCCGATCATGTCCGTCACACCACGAGAACACATTCGCGGTCACTGGACAAGGACAATCCGCGACAGCGCGAAACGCGCCCCGAACGCTTGTTTGTCGAACTCCGTTTCACGGTATCGGCCGGGTGGATGGGCAGAGCCGGTGAATCCGTAACACGCGCGTTGCACGCCGGGCCTCTGGGAAGCCGTATGATCGCCCCAACACCACCGCCACGGACTCCCTTCGCGCAGGGCGGTTCGGTGTCCCTCCCTTCACCCTGCCCGGGCACGGGCCGCTGAGCCCTGCCCGAAAACCCCGAAAGGCGGCCTGCATGCTCTCTCGCGTACGCGTCTGGCTCAACCGCACGTACGCGGAGAACGTGTTCTTCATGGACCAGCTGCGGAGAAATCCCAGCGACCGGGCGGTCGAGATCCATGCCACGCACGGCGACCCCGACTCCCCCGTGCTGGCCGCGGCCGACACCGCGGACCTGGAGCCGGAGGGGCTGTCCCCGGCCGGGTACGTCGAGTACGCCCTGGACCAGTGCGCACGGCGCGGTATCGACGTGTTCGTGCCGCGCCTGCACCAGGCGGCGATCGTGGCGCACCGCGCCGAGTTCGCGGCGGCCGGTACGGCGCTGCTGGCCCCGACGCCCGAGGCGATCGCCGTGTTCGAGGACAAGGCGACCGCGTACGAGGCGGTCGCCTCGGTCGGCGTGCCGGTGCCGCCGTGGCGGCGGGTCAGCTCGGCCAATCAACTCCTGGCCGCTGTCGATGAGTTGGAGGCAGCGGGACACAAGGCCTGCTTCAAGCCGGCCGCCGGTGCGGGCGGCGTGGGCTTCCGGGTGATCACCCGCGCGCCCTTCTCCCTCATGCACCTGAGCGGGTTCCCGGGACCGTACGTGCCGCTGGACACGGTGCTGACGGCGGTGCGGGAGGCCGACGAGCCGGTCGACTGGCTGGTGATGCCGCGCCTGGCCGAACCGGAGGTGTCGGTGGACTGCCTGACCGGCCCCGACAACCGGGTGCGGCTGGCCGTGGGCCGCACCAAGAACGGCCGCCGCCGCGGCTTCACGCTCGACGACCGGTGGCTGGCGCCCGCGCGGCTGATCGCGGAGGGCTTCGGGCTGCACTACCTCTCCAACATCCAGTTCCGGATGTTCGGCGAGCAGCCGGTGCTGCTCGACATCAACACACGCCCGGCCGGCGGCCTGCACCAGCTGTCGCTGTGCGGGATCAACGCCCCCTGGGCGGCGGTGCAGTTGGCGCTGGGCGAGGACCCGGGCGAGATCGAACCGCCGTTCCTCGGCCAGGACTACGCAGTGGTGTCCGGACCGCGTCCGCTGCGTCCGGTGTCGCTGCCGCGGCAGCGCGTGGAGGAGACCGGGGCACTGCTGCCGGCGGTACCCGCACCCGCGGCCGAGCCGGACGCCGGGGTCACCACGGATGCGGGCAGCGGAGTCACGACGGAAGCGGACACCCCCGCGACGGCCACCGCGACGGCCACCGCCCCGGCCTGAGCGGGGCCGGGCCCCGGCCGGGCCCCTGCCCGGACCTTGTCGCACGAAAGCCACGGATCACCCCACCGGTCTGGACCAATCATGGCGTCACCCCTTGACACCGCGATTGGTCCATACCAACTTGGTTGCGCATCGTATTCCGCACCCCCGCACACCCCGTGCACTCCCGAACACCCCCACCGATTCAGGGAGATCGCGTGCGCAACACACTCCGGCGTTCCAGACGCCGCCTCCTCGCCCTGCTCGGCTCCGCGGCCCTGGCGCTCGCCGGGGCCATCGCCCTCCCCGGCACCGCCCACGCTGCCAACCTCCTCACCAACCCGGGCTTCGAATCCGGCGGCCTGTCCCCCTGGACCTGCACCGGCAACCTCGGCTCGATCGTCTCCTCCCCCGTGCACGGCGGCTCCAAGGCCCTTGCCGGCGCCGTGAGTTCCAGCGACAACGCGCAGTGCAGCCAGACCGTCTCCGTCCAGCCGGACACGACGTACACGCTCCAGGGCTGGGTGCGCGGCAGCTACGTCTACCTCGGCGTGAACGGCGGCGCCTCCACCTGGACGACGTCCCCGTCCGCATACAGTCGACTGTCGGTGTCCTTCACGACCGGCGCCTCCCAGACCAGCGCGACGGTCTACATCCACGGCTGGTACGCGCAGGGCACCTACTACGCCGACGACATCAGCCTGGACGGCCCCGGCGGGGGCGGCGGTTCGGACACCCAGGCGCCGACCGCGCCCACCGGACTGAGCTCCACGGGCAAGACCGCCTCCAGCGTGTCGCTGAAGTGGAACGCCTCCTCGGACGACGTGGGCGTGACGGCGTACGACGTCTACAGCGGCTCCAACCCGGTCCTCACCGTCTCCGGCACGTCCGCCACGGTCGGCGGACTCTCGCCGAGCACGTCGTACACCTTCACCGTGAAGGCGCGGGACGCCGCCGGGAACACCTCCGGCGCCTCCGGCGCCGTGACGGTCACGACGGACGCGGGCAGCGGCGGCACCGGCTTCAAGCAGGCCGCGCCCTACCTGTACGAGGGCTGGGGCGATCCCCCGAGCCCGAGCACGGTGATGAGCGCGACCGGCGCCAAGTGGTTCACGATGGCCTTCGTACTGGACTCCGGTGGCTGCAACCCCGCCTGGGACGGCAGCCGGCCGCTGACCGGCGGCGCCGACCAGAGCGCCATCAACGCCATCCGCTCCGCCGGCGGTGACATCGTCCCGTCGTTCGGCGGCTGGCAGGGCAGCAAGCTCGGCGCCAACTGCTCCTCCGCGAGCGCCCTGTCCGGGGCCCTGCAGAAGGTGATCGACGCCTACTCGCTGAAGGCGATCGACATGGACATCGAGAACACGGACGAGTTCGAGAACGAGGCCGTGCAGGCGAGGATCCTCACCGCGCTGAAGACCGTCAAGGCCGACAACCCGGGCCTGAGGACGATCGTCACCTTCGGCACCTCGACCACCGGCCCGACCTACTACGGCAACCGCCTCATCGAGCAGGCCCAGTCGCTCGGCGCGAACATCGACGTCTTCACGATTATGCCGTTCGACTTCGGCGGCGGCTCCGACATGTACGGCAACACGGTGAACGCCGCCGAGGGCCTGAAGGCCAAACTGAAGTCGGCCTTCGGGTGGGACGACGCCACCGCATACACGCACATCGGCATCTCCGGCATGAACGGCCTGTCCGACCAGCAGGAGAACACCACCCCCGCGATCTGGACCCAGATCCGGGACTGGGCGAACTCCCACCACATCGCCCGGCTCGCCTTCTGGGCGGTCAACCGTGACCGGCCGTGCGCGGGCGGCGGCGTGGTGAGCAACTGCTCCGGCATCAGCCAGAACAACTGGCAGTTCACCTCGATCACGGCCGGCTTCACCGGCTGAGCCGTACCGTCAGCGGCGTGGGGGCACCCCGACCGGGTACCCCCACGCCTTCGCGGTGTCCGCCGGCCCCCCGCCGGGAGACCGGGCGCGGATCGGCGCGGGTCAGCCCGCCTCGGCCCGGCCGAGGCGCAGGGTGAGGATCTGGAAGGGCCGCAGCACGATGGTCACCGCGCCGTCGGCGTCGGTCTCCGCGTCCGCCAGCGGTCGTTCCAGCAGGTCGGTCACCTGGGCGCCCGCGAGCGGGAACCCGGTGCGCAGCACGCCCTGGGCACGGCCGCCGCGCGACTCGTACAGTCGGACCACGACGTCACCCGAGGCGTCGTCGGCGAGCTTGACCGCCTCGACGGTGACCCCCTCGCCCTCCACGGACACCACCGGCGCCGGCACCGGAACCGGCTCGCCGGCCGAGTCCGCCACCCGCAGGGGGAGGTTGAGGGCATAGCCCTCGGCGACCGCGTCGGCGATGCTCGCGCCGGGCAGCAGGGAGTAGGTGAAGCGGTGACGGCCCTGGTCGGCGCCCGGGTCCGGGATGCGCGGGGCGCGGACCAGACTGAGGCGGACCGTGGTCGTGGTGCCGCCGTCCTCGCGGACCGTGCGGGAGACGTCGTGGCCGTAGGTGGAGTCGTTGAGGACCGCGACGCCGTAGCCGGGCTCGCCGATGTGCACCCAGCGGTGGCCGGAGACCTCGAAGCGGGCCGCCTCCCAGGTGGTGTTGGTGTGGGTGGGCCGCTGGACGTGGCCGAACTGGATCTCCGCGCTGGAGTGCGGGGCCCGGATGTCCACGGGGAAACCCGCCTTGAGGATCTTCTCCGCCTCGTGCCAGTCGATGTCCGTCTCGAAGTCGACGCGGGGGCTGCCGGCGCGCAGGGTGATCGTCTGGGTGATCTTCGAGCCCTTGCCGAAGGCGCGCTCCACGCGGATCGCGCCGAGCAGGGGGTCCTCCTCGACGACCGTCACCGAGTCCGCGTCCAGCAGGTCGGTGTAGCGGTTCTTGTAGTGCTTGTCGATGTCCCAGGCGTCCCAGTTGTTGGGGAGGTCGGTGTGCAGGCGCAGGAGGTTGCCGCGGTCGGCGAGGACCTCGCGTCGCATACGAAGATCGTAGACGGACGACAGCGTGCCGTCCTCCGCCACCTCCACCCGGACCAGTCCGTTGTCCAGGACCCGGCCGTCGACCGTCACCGGATGCGGCGGCTCGGCGGCCTCGAGGGGCGCGCTGCCGCTCGCCGGCACCTCGACGTACGCCGGTGCGCCGGCAGCCGTACGGACGACCTCCGCCCGGTCGAACGGGCTCGTGTTGAACACGCGGGGGCCGCCGCCCAGCGCGGCCACGGCCTGGCTCGTCAGCTCCTCCAGCTCGGCCGCCACCCGCGCGTACTCGGCCTCCGCCTCGCGGTGCACCCAGGCGATCGACGACCCCGGCAGGATGTCGTGGAACTGGTGCAGCAGCACCGTCTTCCACAGCCGGTCCAGCCTCTCGTACGGGTAGACGTAGCCCGGGGCGTGCAGCGCGGCCGTCGTCGCCCACAGCTCCGCCTCACGCAGCCGGTGTTCACTGCGCCGGTTGCCCTGCTTGGTACGGGCCTGCGAGGTGTACGTGGCACGGTGCAGCTCCAGGTAGAGCTCACCGACCCACACCGGGGCGTCCGGGTACTCCTCCCGGGCCTTGGCGAAGAACGCGTCGGGGTGCTCGATCTCGACCCTCGGGGAGCCCTCCAGGTCCCTGAGCCGCCGCGCCCGCTCCATGATCTCGCGGGTCGGGCCGCCGCCGCCGTCGCCCCAGCCGAACGGGGCCAGGGACCGGGTGGCGTAGCCCTTCTCGGCGTAGTTGCGCACGGCACGGGACATCTCCACGCCACTGAAGCGGGCGTTGTAGGTGTCGACCGGCGGGAAGTGGGTGAAGATGCGGGTGCCGTCGATGCCCTCCCACCAGAAGGTGTGGTGGGGGAACTTGTTGGTCTGGTTCCAGGAGATCTTCTGCGTGAGGAACCACTCGTTGCCGGCGAGCCGCGCGAGCTGCGGGTAGGCGGCGGTGTAGCCGAAGGAGTCCGGCAGCCAGACGCCCTTGGTCTCGATGCCGAAGTGCTCGATGAAGAACCGCTTGCCGTGGATCAGCTGGCGGGCGATGGCCTCGCCGCCGGGCAGGTTGCCGTCGGCCTCCACCCACATGCCGCCGACCGGCGCCCACTGGCCCTTCTTCACCGACTCCTGGATCCGGGCCCACACGTGCGGGTAGTTGTCCCGCACCCACTCGTACTGCTGGGCCTGGGAGCAGGCGAAGACGAACTCCTCGTACTCGTCGGCGAGGGAGGTGACGTTGGAGAAGGTGCGGGAGGTCTTGCGCTTGGTCTCGCGGATCGGCCACAGCCACGCCGAGTCGATGTGCGCATGGCCGACGCCGGAGATCACGTGCGCGCTGGCGTGGGCGGGCTTGGCCAGCACCGGCGCCAGTACGGCGCGCACGTCCGCCGCCGAGCCGGCGATGTCGTCCAGGTCCAGCAGGTCGAGGGAGCGGTCCAGCGCATGCATGATCTCGTGCCGGCGCGGGTCGTGCTCGCCGAGTTCCAGCATCAGCTCACGCAGCACCTGGATGTCGAGGTCGAGGTGCCAGACCTCCTCGTCGAGGACGGCGATGTCGGCGCGGCGGAATGTATACAGTGGACGGTCGCCTGCCGTCAGTACATCGCCGAGCGGTGTCGGAGCCGCGAAGTCGTCCGCCAGGATGTCGGGGTTGGAGGCCGCCTCGACCAGATAGTCGACGGGCTCGCCGCCCGCCGCCGGGTTGCCGATCGGCACGTACTGGTTGAGCGGGTTGACCGCCTTCAGCGGCCTCCCGTCGGTGAGGTGGACCAGGGCCTCGGCCTGGTTGCCCGGCCAGCCGCCCACGAAGCCCAGGTCGATGACCGCCTCGACACGCCGGCCCGCCCACTCGGCCGGCACCTGCCCGCGCATCCGGAACCAGGTCGTCCCCCAGGGCGGACCCCACGGGGTGTCCATCGCGAAGGGCTCGTACGGGGCGGCCGCGGCTTCCTCGAACGGGACCGGCTCCCCCGGCGCCTGCCAGGCCTCGACGGCCAGGGGAACCGTGGCCGCGTAGACCGCGGGCTTGATGCGCTGGCTGTGGAGGCGTTCCACGCGCTCTTCGATCCGGCTGCGTTCGTCGTGCATGAGAGGTCTCCAGGGAGCGGGCGGAGAAGTGGAGGACGGGAGGGAAAGCGCTTTCTCGCCAGAGACTACTTCAGGTACGCCAGGCCAGGATGCACCGCGGTGTCCCCTTCGACCAGGGGCGGGCCACATGCACGGAGCCGACGAGTGGATCCGCGCGAACGCCTTCACGGCCGGGGTGCGCGATCCGGACCCCGCGGCGGGCCTCCCGCTCGACGGCTTTCACCGCGCGGACCAGCCCGGTGGCGTGGCCGGGCGGCGGGTCGACGCAGACCGGGAGGGCGCCACGCCACCCGCGATCCGACGGCCGAGGCCCACCGGGGTGAGCGGGTCGCCGGGTCGGCCGGCACGTCCGTCATCTGCCCGCCCGGGGACCGCGGACGAGGACCGCGGACGAAGACGGTGGACGAAGACGGTGGACGAGGACTGCAGACGAAGATCGCAGACAGTAGACCGTCAGGCGTAGAACCGGGACAGGCTCTGCAGAACGGCGGCGGGCTTCCCGCCGCCGTCGGTCTCGATCGTGCCGTCGACGGTGATCTGCACCCCGCCGGGCACGTCCTCGACCTCCGCCAGCCGCGCCACCAGGCGGATCCGGGAGCCGGCCTTGACGGGTGCGGGGAAACGCACCTTGTTCAGGCCGTAATTGACCTTGGTCGTGACCCCTTGGACGTCCAGCAGTTCGGTGAACAGCGGGATGAACAGGGACAGCGTCAGGTAGCCGTGGGCGATGGGCGCGCCGAAGGGACCTCCGGCCGCCCTCTCCGGATCGACGTGGATCCACTGGTGGTCGCCGGTGGCGTCGGCGAAGGTGTCGATGCGCTCCTGGGTGACCTTGATCCACTCGCTGCTGCCGAGGTCGCGGCCGGCCAGCTTCTTCAGTTCGTCCAGGCCGTTGACGGTGACGCTCATGAGTACCTTGTTCCTTAGGGGAGTCGGTTGCCGTAGCGCTGACGCACCCGGGACTTGAGGAGCTTTCCCGAGGCGGTGCGCGGGAGTTCGTCCGCGATCAACACGGACTTGGGGATCTTGTACTTGGCGAGGTGGCCGGCCAGGGAGGCGAGCACCTCGTCGGGGTCGAGGGCGGCACCCTCGCGGGGCACGACGACCGCGCGCGGCACCTCGCCCCACTTGTCGTCCGGCACCCCGATGACCGCGCACTCGGCGATGCCGGGGTGGGCGAGGAGCCGGTCCTCGATCTCGGCGGGGTAGACGTTCTCCCCACCCGAGATGATCATGTCCTTCATACGGTCGACGATGTACACATAACCGTCCTCGTCGACGCGTGCCGCGTCGCCGCTGCGGAACCAGCCGTCCGCGAAGGAAGCGGCCGACTCCTCGGGCAGCCCCCAGTAGCCGGGCATGACGTGCGGTCCGCGCACCACGACCTCACCGGTCTCGCCGGTGTCGACCGGGGTGAGATCCGGGCGGACGACCCGTACGTCGCTGAAGAAGTGCGGGACGCCCGCCGAACCCGCCTTGCTCACGGCGTGTTCCGCGTCCAGGAAGAGGGTGCCGGGCGAGGCCTCGGTCATGCCGTAGCCCTGCAGGAAGGTCAGGCCGCGCTGCTGATAGGCGGCGATCAGCACGGTGGGGACGGGTGAGCCGCCGCAGGTGAGGATCCTGAGGGAGGACAGGTCCGCGCTCGCCCAGCGGGGGTGCCGGGCCATCTGGTCGAACATGGTCGGCACGCCGAACATGAAGGTGATGCGGTGCCGTTCGATCAGGTCGAGGGTGGCGTCGGGGTCGAAGGCCTCCACCAGGACGCAGGTGCCGCCCTTGAGCAGCACCGGCAGGGTGAGCATGTTGAGGCCGGCCGTGTGGAACAACGGGGCCGAGACCAGGGCGCGTTCGTCGGCGATCAGGTCGTGGTCGACCAGGACGTTGACGGCGTTCCAGGTGAGGTTGCCATGGGTGAGCATCGCGCCCTTGGGGCGGCCGGTGGTCCCCGAGGTGTACATGATGAGGCAGGTGTCGTCCGCGGTGACCGGTTCGTCGATGGCGTCCGACGGTGCGGCGGCCACCGCCTCCTCGTACTCGGCGCCGACCTCGACGTAGGTCCGTACGCCGGTCTCACCGGGCAGCCCCGCGACGAGCCCGGCGTGGCCGGGACCGTACACCAGGGCCTTGGCGCCGGAGTCGGCGAGCTGGTAGGCGATCTCGGGGCCGGCGAGGCGGGTGTTGAGGGGGACGAAGACCGCGCCCAGGGTGCCCGCGGCGAACAGCGTCTCCAGGTACGCGGGGTGGTTGGGCCCGAGGTAGGCGATGCGGTCGCCGCGGCGGACGCCCCGGGCGCGCAGGGCGTGGGCCAGGCGCGTGGTGCGTGTATGCAGTGTGCGGTAGTCGGTGGACCGGTCACCGTGTACCAGGGCCGTGCGGTGCGGGGTCTTGCGGGCCCGGCGGGCGGGCCACGACCCCAGTCCCTCATTGCGCATCCGACGCCCCCTTCACGGTGTGGTCAGCCCGAGCAGGCGGGCGGCGTTCTCCTTGAGGATCTTCGGCCGGACCTCGTCCTTGACCGGCAGCTTCCCGAAGTCGGCGAGCCAGCGGTCGGGCGTGAGGACGGGGAAGTCGGAGCCGAAGAGGACCTTGTCCTTCAGCAGCGTGTTGGCGTACTGCACGAGTTGCGGCGGGAAGTACTTGGGCGACCAGCCGGACAGGTCGATGTGCACGCCCGGCTTGTGCGTGGCGACGGCGAGGGCCTCGTCCTGCCAGGGGAAGGACGGGTGCGCCAGGATGATCTTGAGGTGCGGGAAGTCGGCGGCGACGTCGTCCACGTGGAGCGGGTTGGAGTACTTCAGCCGGATCCCGCCCCCGCCGGGGACTCCGGCGCCGATGCCGGTCTGGCCGGTGTGGAAGAGGGCGATGGTGCCCGTCTCCTCGATCACCTCGTACAGGCCGTACGCCGCCGAGCGGTCGTCGGGGAAGAAGCCCTGGATGCTGGGGTGGAACTTGAAGCCCTTCACCCCGTACTCCTCGACGAGGCGGCGGGCCTGCCTGACGCCCGCCTTCCCCCGGAAGGGGTCGATGGAGGCGAACGGGATCAGTACGTCCGCGTTGGCGGCCGCGGCCTCGGCGACCTCCTCGTTCGGGACGGGCGGGGTGCCGGTGGCGGACTCGGCGTCCACCGTGAAGATCACGGCGGCCATCTTCCGTTCGCGGTAGTAGGCGGCCGTCTCCTGAAGGGTCGGCTTCCGCTTGCCTTCGACCTTGAAGTAGGCGGAGGAGGCGTCGTGCAGGTCGTCGTCCAGGGAGGAGTGGCCCTTGGCGGACACCTCCGCGTGGGTGTGGACGTCGATGGCGAGGAGTTCCTCCACGTTCAGGGCGAGGTCCATCACGCCTCCGGGAACTGGGGCGCCGGGATGCCGACGGTCTGCGGTTCGGCGCCGACCGTGCCGGCCCACGCGTCGGCCAGGGCGCCGGGGGTCCAGCCGCCGTCGGCGTAGGCCGCCCTGATCTCCTGCGGATGCGACCAGAGTGCCACCTTGTCGCCGCCGATGCCGATGGCCTGGCCGGTGATGCCGCGCGCGGCCCGGGAGGCGAGGAAGGGGACGAGGGCCGCGCAGTCCTCGGGGGTGCCGAAGCCCTCGCCCTTGCGCAGGAAGTCCGGCAGCGGCTCGCCGTTCCTCATGGCCTCGACGTACGGGGCGAAGGCGGGGATGGTCTCGGTCATGGCGGTCGCGGCGACCGGCACGATCGCGTTGACGGTGATGTTCGCGCGGGCCAGCTCCATCGACCAGGTACGGGCCATGGCGGCGATGCCGGCCTTGGCGGCGGCGTAGTTGGTCTGGCCGAAGTTGCCGCGCTGGCCCGCCGGGGAGCCGACCAGGATCAGGGTGCCGCCCTCGCCCTGCTCGCGCATGCGGACGGCGGCGGCCCGGGCACAGGTGAAGGTCCCCTTGAGGTGGGTGGTGATCACCGCGTCGAAGTCCTCGTCGGTCATCTTCCACAGCACCTTGTCGCGCAGGATGCCCGCGTTGGTGACCAGGACGTCGAGCCTGCCGAACTCCTCGACCGCACGGCCGACCAGCCGGTCGGCGGCCTCGGCGGTACCGACCGGCACCACCTCCGCCACGGCCGTGCCACCCGCCTCGGTGAGGGACTTCACGGCCTGCCCGGCCACGTCCTCGTCGATGTCGTTGACCACCACGGACGCCCCGTGGGCGGCAAGGGCGTGGGCGTAGGCGAGGCCGAGGCCCCGGCCGCTGCCGGTGACGACGGCGGCCTTGCCGGTGAGATCGATGCTGGACACGGGTGGGTCCCTTCCCGAGGCGGTGCGGCGCCGGGCGATGCGGTGCCGTGGCGGTGCCGCGACTTCGAGATAGAAGCTAAGAGCAATAATTGTTGACGTCAATAGTTGTCCCGAACCTATGGGTACGGCATGCTGGCCTGCGTGGACCGGACGACATCCGGGCCGGCCGAGACGAGGGAGACCGCCATCACCCGCCAGCACGCCACGAACCCCAGCCTCGACGCGCACGAGCCGTGGATGCGCGGCCTGCACGCCGACACCGGCTACCTGCTGTACCGGCTGGGGCTGCGCTCCGGGCAGTTGTTCAACGCCTTCCTGCAGGAGTCCGGCCTGCGTCTGCGCCACTACGCGCTGCTGCGCTTCCTCGCCACCTGCGACGGCGCCCTCCAGCGGGAGCTGAGCGCACGGCTCGGCTACGACCCGAGCGCGATCGTCGGCCTGGTCGACGACCTGGAGAAGCTGGGCTTCGCCGCGCGCCGTCCGGCCCCCGACGACCGCCGCAGCCGCATCGTCGTGCTCACCGCGGCGGGCCGGGTCTTCCTGCGGGACACCGACGAGGCGGGCCTGCGCGTCACGGGGGAACTGCTGGCCCCCCTGGATCCGGCCGAGCGGGAGACCCTGCACGCGCTGCTGCTGCGGGTCGCCGAGGACCGGCTCTCCTGAGGCGCACCGCCGGAATCTGAGCCGGACCGCCCGAAAGGGGCACTCGGCGATGACCGTCCGTTCCGCGGCGACGGCGCGCTGCCGCCCGTCCCCCGGCTCCGGGCCCATATGCGGCTTCATCGCGTGAACTCTCCTGCGGCGGAGGGACTTTCCCTGCTTCAAGTCTTGACGACCGCAGGGGCGGAGAGCACATTGGCCGCACCCTGAGAGCGCTCTCACGCGCACCCGCGCACCACGACTCCGTACCCGAGAGGCCCCCCATGAGCGAAACCTCCGGTATTCCCGGACGGCGCCCGCTGCGCCGTGTGCTAGTGGCAGTGATCGGCACCCTCGGCCTCGCGGCGGCCGCCGCCACGGCCGCCGCACTCCCCGCCAGCGCCTCGGCGCCCACGCCGCCGTCCGGCTGGACGCAGGTGTTCCTGGACGACTTCAACGGCGCGGCCGGCACCGGCGTCAACACCTCCGCCTGGCAGTACGACACCGGGACGGCGTACCCGGGCGGCGCCGCCAACTGGGGCACCGGCGAGGTCGAAACGATGACCTCCAGCACCAGCAACGTCTCCCTCGACGGCAACGGCAACCTGCTCATCACCCCGCGCCGCGACTCCTCGGGCAACTGGACCTCCGGCCGTATCGAAACGACCCGGACCGACTTCCAGCCCCCGGCCGGCGGCAAGCTGCGTGTCGAATCCCGCATACAGTTGCCCGACGTCACCGGCGCCGCCGCCAAGGGCTACTGGCCGGCGTTCTGGATGCTGGGCGCGCCCTACCGCGGCAATTACCAGAACTGGCCGGGCGTCGGCGAGCTGGACGTCATGGAGAACGTCCAGGGACTGAACACCGACTGGGCCACGATGCACTGCGGCACCAATCCGGGCGGCCCCTGCAACGAGACGTCCGGCATCGGCGGCAACACCTCCTGCTCCGGCACGACCTGCCAGGCGGGTTTCCACACGTACGCGATGGAATGGGACCGCTCCACCAGCCCGGAGGAGATCCGCTTCTACCTCGACGGCGTCAACTTCCACACGGTGAGAGCCGATCAGGTCGACGCCGCCACCTGGGCCGACGCCACGAACCACGGCTTCTTCATCATTCTCAACGTGGCGATGGGCGGCGGCTTCCCGGCGGCCTTCGGCGGCGGACCGGACAGCGGCACGGAGCCGGGCCACCCGATGGTCGTGGACTACGTGCAGGTGCTGCAGTCCACGGGCGGCGGGAGCGGTACCACTCCCCCGCCGTCCGGCAACCGCAACGCCTACAGCACCATCCAGGCGGAGTCCTACGACAGCCAGTCCGGCACGGCCACCGAGACCACCTCGGACACCGGCGGCGGCCAGGACCTCGGTTACCTGGCGAACGGCGACTGGGCCCTGTACAAGGGGGTGAACTTCGGCTCCACGGCGGCCCGGCAGTTCTACGCCCGGGTGGCGAGCGGCGCCGCATCGGGGGTGAGCGGACTGGTCGAGGTGCGTCTGGACAGCCGAGCCAACTCCCCCGTCGGCAGCTTCGCCGTCTCCGGCACCGGCGGCTGGCAGAACTGGCAGACGGTCCCGGCGAACATGGCCTCGGTGACCGGCACCCATGACGTCTATCTGACGTTCACCAGCGGCCAGTCGTCGGACTTCGTGAACGTGAACTGGTTCGACTTCGGCCACTGACGGCCGTGTCGCCCGGCGGCGCGGAGCAGCGCGTCGCCGGGCGGCACCCGTTTCGCGCCGGCGTTCCCTCGGCCGGACCGAACGTCCGTCATGGCATGCACAGTTGGACAGATGTGCAGGCTTCGTGGATGCAGCTGACGTCACGTCGGGGATGGCCGCCGGATGACGCGCCGCTGCACTAGCATGACCCGGGACCTGGTCAGAAGATCGCCGTCTCCGTGGCGCCCCTCTCCCGATCCGCAGCCATCCTGTGCCGGTCGCCCGTTCGCCCTCTCCCGGACCTAGGAACCGCTGAATGTCAGTCTCCGCACCGCCCAGTCCGCACCGACCGGCCAGGACACCGCACACCTCGCCCGCCGCTCCACTGGCCGTCACGGCGGTGTGCGCCGCGGCCTGCGGTGCGGCGGTCGCCCTGGCGCCGTCCGGCGCCCGCGCCTGGACGCTGGCCGTGACGGCGGCCGCCTGGGCGTGCGTGACCGTCGCCGCCCTCGTCGGCCACCGCCTGGTCCGGCGGGCCCGGCGCACGGCCGCGGAGCTGGATGCCGACAACGGCCGGCTCAGGGCGCAGGCGGCACAGCAGTCCGCGGAGAGCGCGCACCTGGCCAACGTGACGCTGCCCGCCCTGACCAAGCGGCTGCGGGACGGTACCGCCGCGACCGAGGCACTGAGCGGCGTGCCGCAGCCGTCCGACCCGCAACTGGCCCGGCTGGCACACACCTTCGCCACCACCCTGGAGGAGGCCGTGCAGTACACGGCCGCCCTGGACGGCGAACTCCGCCAGGCCCGGCACGAGGTGAACCAGGCGGCCGGCGTCCTGGAACGGCTCGCGCAGGAGTGGCTGCCCACCGCGACAGCCCGGCTGCGCGAGGGCCAGTCCGCCGACACGGTGCTCGCCGAGCTCGACCTGCCGTCCACCGCCGCGGTCCGCGCCCTGGCCGAATCGTTCGTCCGCGCGCTCGCCCACAGCGAGCGGCGCGCGGCCGCGGCGCAGGCCGCGTCCGCCAAGGCACTGAGCCGAGTCCAGGCCAAAGCCGTCAGCATGCTCGCCGACCTGCGGGAGATGCAGGACCGGCACGGACAGGAGATATTCGGCGACCTGCTGAGGCTCGACCACAGCACGTCCCAGCTCGGCCTGATGACCGACCGGCTGGCGCTGCTGATGGGCGGCCGCTCCAGCCGTGCCTGGAACAAGCCGATCGTGATGGAGAGCATCCTGCGCGGCGCCGTCGGCCGCATCGCCGCCTACCAGCGGGTCCGCCTGCACTGCTCCTCGAACGCCGCGGTCTCCGGGTTCGCCGCCGAGGGCGTGATGCACCTGCTGGCCGAACTCATGGACAACGCCGCGAACTTCTCGCCGCCCGTCGACGAGGTGAACGTCTACGTCGAGGAACGCAGCGCCGGCGTCGTCGTCACCATCGAGGACAGCGGGCTGAAGATGGCCGACGCGGCGATGCGCCGTGCCGAGGAGGCCGTGTCCGGCCGCATGACCGACCTCGCCTCGTTGCAGGGCACCCGGCTCGGCCTCGCCGTCGTCGGACGGCTCGCGCTGAAGTACGGCATCAGCGTCAACTACCGCCCCTCGTCGCGCGGCGGCACCGGCGTCGTCGTCCTGGTGCCCCGCCAGCTGCTCGCCCAGCAGCGCGACCCCGCCCCGCGGGAGACTGTCCGCCGGCCGGTCGCCGCGGCCGCGCCCACCCCGGGTCCCGCCCCGACCGGAACCCGGGAGCGCGTCGGGACCCTGGAGCCCGCCGGCACCCCGGACGACCACGTCACCGCGCGCCCCGCCCTGACCCCGCCCTCCGCCGTCGCGGAGCGGCCCGCCGCCCGGCCGGAACCGCCCGAGCGGCACGAGCACCGGAGCCTCCCCGACGCCACGCCGAACGGCCTGCCGGTGCGCTCCCCCGGCCGCACCATGGCCGAGGCGGAACTGGTGCGCGAGCAGCGCCGGTCCGCGCCCGAGGAGCGGGCGAGCGGGGTCCCGTCGGCGCAAGCGCCGGCCCGCGACGCGAGTACGCGGTTCGGCGCGTTCCACCGCGCGCGCCGGTCGGCGGGCGGCACCGCCGCACCGGGTGACCGGCCCGAGTCCGAACCGCCCGCCCTCTCCTAGCGGCACGCGCTTCCCGTCCGGCGCCCGGGGTTTCGGCGCCGTGTCCCCTTGAGTCATGAGATTGGAGGAACGGGCCGGTGACCGCTCAGCCGGGCACCACCGTCCCATCACCCGACATGCAGACCACCGACAACAGCCTCACCTGGCTTCTGCAGAACCTGCTGGAGCGCACTCCCGGCACCCGGCACGCCCTGGTCCTGTCCCGGGACGGGCTGAAGCTGTGCTGGACCGAGCATCTGACGCTCGACCGTGCCGACCAGCTGGCGGCGATCTGCTCCGGCATCCAGGCCCTCGCGCAGGGTGCCTCCGTGGAGTTCGGTGACGGCACCGGCGGTGTCCGGCACTCCATGACCGAGTTCCACGGCGGGCTGCTGTTCATCGTGGAGGCCGGGCAGGGGGCCCACCTCGCGGTCCTCGCCGAGGAGAACTCCGACCCGGGCGTGGTGGGCCATCAGATGACGGAGCTGGTCGAGCAGATCGGTGAGCATCTGCGGGCCGAGCCCCGGAATCCGGGTCCGGGGGGTGCCGGGTCGTGATGCGCAAGCCCGTGGACACGGGCGACCCCGACCGCCTGTACACGGTCACCGGCGGGCGGAGCCAGGCCGACGACTCCTTCGACCTGGTCACGCTCGTCGTCAGCGAGTGCCGGCCCACGGCGGGTATGCAGTCGGAGCACGCCAGGATCCTGGAGCTGTGCCGGCACCCGACGGCCGTGGTCGAGATCGCCGCCGAGCTGAAACTGCCGATCACGGTGGTGCGGATCCTGCTCGGCGACCTGCTCGACACGGGTCGTATCACCGCTCGTCACCCGCCGGCCCCGCGGTCGGTCACCTCGCTCCCCGACACAGCCCTTCTGAAGGAGGTGCTCCATGGGCTCCGCAATCTCTGAGCTGCCCTCCCACCGCACGCCACTGACCGACGCGGCGGAGACCGGGCTGAAGATCGTCGTCGTGGGCGGATTCGGTGTCGGCAAGACGACGCTGGTCCGCTCGGTGAGCGAGATACGGCCGCTGAACACCGAGGAGGTGATGACGCAGGCCGGTGTCGGCGTCGACGAGACCAGCCAGGTGGCGGGGAAATCGACCACGACGGTGGCGTTCGACTTCGGGCGGATCAGTCTGAACGAACGCATGGTGCTCTACCTGTTCGGCGCACCGGGCCAGGAGCGCTTCTGGTTCCTGTGGGACCGGCTGTTCTCCGGCACGCTGGGCGCGGTGGTGCTCGTCGACACCCGCCGGATGGACGACTCCTGGTATGCGATAGACCGGCTGGAGCACCACCGCATGCCGTTCGTCGTGGCCGTCAACCGGTTCGACGGCGATGACGCCCGGCACTCCCTGGACGAGATCCGTCAGGCGCTCGCGCTGCCCGGGCACGTGCCGATGGTCGACTGCGACGCGCGGGTCCGGCAGTCCGGCAAGGACGTGCTGATCACTCTCGTGGACCACCTCTACGAACTGGCCATGGCCCAGGAGGCGACACCGTGACCGACCCCGAGTCCTCCTTCCCGCACGCGGCTCCCCCCGGCTGCCCGGCTCATGCCGGCGGGGTGCGCCTGACGGGGCTGGAGTACCAGCAGACGCCGTCGCAGCTGTACCGCGCGCTGCGCCGGGAGCACGGCGCGGTCGCGCCCGTGCTGCTCGACGGGGACGTCCCGGCCTGGCTGGTGCTCGGGTATGCCGAGGTGTCGTACGTGACCAGCCACGACGAGCTGTTCGCGCGGGACTCCCGGCGCTGGAACCAGTGGGAGAACATCCCGCCGGACTGGCCGCTGCTGCCGTTCGTCGGGTACCAGCCGTCGGTACTGTTCACCGAGGGCGAGGAGCACCGGCGGCGGGCCGGGGTGATCACTCAGGCGCTGGACGGCGTCGACCAGTTCGAGCTGGCCCGTGACTGCCAGCTGATCGCCGACCAGCTCATCGCCCGGTTCGCGGGCAGTGGCCAGGCGGAGCTGATGAGCAGGTACGTGCACGCCCTGCCGATGCGGGCCGCGGTGCAGATGGCCGGCATGCCGATCGCGGGCGACGACACCGAGCAGCTCGTCGACGACCTGCGGATGACGCTGGACGCGGCCGAGGGTGACGACCCGGTGGCGGCGTACGGACGCGTGGGCGAGCGGCTGCGGCAGCTGGTGAAGGACAAGCGGGCCACCCCCGGCCCGGACGTGACCTCGCGCATGGTGCTGCACCCGGCGGAGCTGACGGACGAGGAGATCGTCCAGGACCTGATCTCGGTGATCGCCGCGGCGCAGCAGCCGACGGCCAACTGGATCTGCAACACACTGCGGCTGCTGCTGACGGACGAGCGGTTCGCGGTGAACGTGTCGGGCGGCCGGCTCAGCGTGGGCGAGGCGCTCAACGAGGTGCTCTGGCTGGACACCCCGACGCAGAACTTCATCGGGCGCTGGGCGGTGCGGGACACCCAGCTCGGTGGCCGGCAGATCCGGGCCGGTGACTGCCTGGTGCTGGGGCTGGCGGCGGCCAACACCGATCCGCAGATCTGGCCGGACGGGCACGTGGGCGCGGAGAACGCCGCGCACCTGTCGTTCAGCAACGGCGAGCACCGCTGCCCCTATCCGGCTCCGCTGCTGGCGGACGTCATGGCGCGGACGGCCGTGGAGACGCTGCTGGAGCGGCTGCCGGACCTGGTGCTGGCGGTGGAGCCGGAGGAGCTGACCTGGCGTCCGTCGATCTGGATGCGGGGGCTGACGACGCTCCCGGTGGAGTTCACGCCGGTGGTGCAGTAGGGCGGGACACGGGCCCCGGCGGGGGCCCATGTCCGAAACGCCGCCCTGCGGTCCGGATCTCCGCGGGATCAGGCGGTCACGGCGGTGAACCGCACGGGCAGGGACTGCGGTCCGCGGGTGAAGACGCCCTGCTCGACCGGGTGGAAGCCGTCGGCGAGGCGCAGGTCCGGCATGGCGTCGAGGAGTTGGCCGACGCCGGTCTCGACCTCGGCCTTGGCGAGCAGCGCGCCGACGCAGAAGTGCCGGCCCAGCGCGAAGGCCAGGTGGTCGGCTGCGGCGGAGAAGGCGGTCGTGGTGGTGAGGTCGTCACGGAAGATGTCGAAGCGGTCGGGGTCGCGGTAGCGGTTCTCGTCGCGGTTGGCGGCGCCGATGAGGCAGGTGACGGTGGCGCCGGAGGGTATCGTGCCGCCGCTGAGCTTCACCTCGGTCGCGGACTGGCGCATGATCATGTGGACGGGAGGGGTGAAGCGCAGGGTCTCCGCGAAGGCCCGCGGGATGAGGCTGCGGTCCGCGCGGACGGCGGCGAGCTGGTCGGGGTGGAGCAGCAGGTTCGCGAAGATGCCGGCGATCGCCTTGTCGGTGGTCTCGCCGCCGGCGGCGAGCAGCAGGCTGCAGAACGCCTTGATGTCCTCGTCGCTCATCCGCACGCCGTCGACCTCGGCGGCGCACAGCGTGGACAGCAGGTCGTCGCCCAGGTTCTCGCGGCGTTCGCGGATGATCGGGAGCATGTACTCGGCGAACTCCAGCCGGGTGCGTTCCCCCGCCGCGGTCACCTCGGGGTCGCCGGAGAGGTTGCCGAGGAAGGCGATGACGGTGGTGTACCAGCGGTGGAAGCGGGCGTGGTCGGCCTTGTCCAGGCCCAGCATGTCCGCGATCACGTTGACCGGGAAGCGGGTGGCGTAGTCGGTGACGAGGTCGGCGGAGCCGGTGTGCCGGAAGGCGTCGATCAGGGCGCGGGAGTTGCGCTCGATGACGGGCAGGAACTTCTCCTGGAGGTCGCTGCCGCGGAAGGCGGGGGCGACGAGGGCGCGGCGCACCGCGTGTTCGCGGCCGCTGAGCTGGAGGATCGTCTTGCCGTGCACGGGTTCCAGCTGCCAGTTGTAGTTGTCGGTGGTGAACTCGCCGTTCTTGTCCTTGAAGACGCGCTCGACGTCCTCGTAGCGCGATATCAGATAACTCTGCGTTGCTTCGTGCCAGATGAGAGGCGCGGTCTCGCGCATGACCCGGTAGGCCGGATAGGGATCCGCTGCGAACTCGGGCGAGAGGATGTCGGGGACCTGCTGCGCGGTGGACATGGGGCTCCGTGGGATCGGTAACCGGTTACTCCGGCCACATTATTGATCTGTCGTCAGACGGGACAGACCGGTCGTGGCCATGAAGGGGCGGGAAAGGCAGCGTTGGCCGAAAATCGCCTGTGCCGGTGCTGGGAGGGGCCACCGGAGCGGCTCAGCGGACCGCACCCGCCGTCAGGCCCGACACGAAGTGGCGCTGCAGCAGGACGTAGACGATCACCACGGGTGCCGAGGCGATCACCACCCCCGCGAAGAGCAGCGGGTACTGGGTCTGGAACTCGCCCTGGAAGTTCAGCAGGGCCAGCGGGAGCGTGCGGTGTTCCTCGGACCGGACGAACAGCAGCGGGTACAGCAGGTCGTTCCAGTCCATCACGAAGAGGAAGATGCCCGTCGTCGCCAGCGCGGGGCGGGCCAGCGGCAGGGCGATGGAGCGGAAGGCGCGCAGCGGGCCGGCTCCGTCCAGTTCCGCCGCCTCGTACAGCTCCTCCGGGACCGAGCGCAGGAAGCCGCCCAGGATGAACACAGCCGTCGGCAGGGTCAGGGTGGTGTCGGCAAGGACCAGGCCCGCCAGGCTGTCGGTGAGTCCGAGCCGGTCGAACAGGACGTACTGCGGGACGATCGCCGCCTGCGCGGGGACCGCGAGCCCCGCGACGAGGACGCCGAACACCGTCCAGCCCACCCGGCCCGGCACCCGGGCGCAGAAGAACGCGGCCGGCCCTGCGGCCACCAGGGTGAGCGTCACCGCGCCGGCCGTGACGAGCAGGCTGTTGACGAAGGCGGCGCCGAGTCCGCCCTCGTCCACCGCCCGCCGGTAGTTGTCGAAGGTCGGGCTGGGCGGTGGGGACAGCGGGGAGTCGAACAGCTGCGGGAGGGTCTTGAACGTACCGAACACCACCACCAGCAGCGGGAGGAGCACCGTCACGGCACCCAGCGCGAGCACGGCCGGCCGCAGGGTCTTCGTCATCGGGTCGCCCTCCGTATCGTGCGCCGCTGTACC
Source organism: Streptomyces sp. NPDC004542 (assembly GCF_040610035.1). Taxonomy (NCBI): domain Bacteria; kingdom Bacillati; phylum Actinomycetota; class Actinomycetes; order Kitasatosporales; family Streptomycetaceae; genus Streptomyces; species Streptomyces sp. NPDC004542. The sequence goes on along the minus strand of NZ_JBEXLP010000045.1, from coordinate 18,950 downwards.
CAGGTGAGCAGCGCGATCAGCGCCATGAAGACCACGGACTGGGCGGCCGCGTAGCCGAACTGGTTGTTGGAGAAGGTCGTGTAGACACGGGTGGAGAGGATGTCGAGGGCGGGGGACGGCGGGTTGCCGCCCAGGCCCAGGACGAGGTCGAACGCCTTGAACGACTGGACGGTGGTGTACGCGACGACGATCCCGGTGGCGGGAGCGACCAACGGCCAGGTGATGTGGCGGAACCGGGCCAGCCGGCCGGCCCCGTCCAGTTCCGCCGCCTCGTACAGCTCCCGGGGTATCGCCTGGAGTCCGGCGATGTAGACGACCATCATCTGGCCGGCGTGGAACCACACCTGCGTCACCGCCAGCCAGAACACGGCCGCGTCCGGGTCACCGAGGTAGACCGCCTGCCAGTCGCCGAGTCCCACGGCGCGCAGGACCGAGTTGAGCAGGCCGCCGTCGGGGTCGTACACGAAGCGCCAGACGAAGGCGACCGACACCGACGACAGGACCGTCGGCAGGAAGAACACGGCCCGCAGCGCGGTGGACGCCCGGGTCGTGCGGACCAGATACAGGGCCAGCAGCAGCGCCAGGGCGGTCTGGGCGAGGACCACCGTCAGGGTGAGCTTCAGGTTGTTCTCCGCCGCGCGCCGGAACGTGTCGTCGGCGGTGGCCAGTTCCGTCAGGTTGCGCAGGCCGATGGAGCGGTAGTCCGCGCTGTAGCCGTCCCAGTCGGTCAGCGCGTACTGGAACGCCTGGAGTGTCGGGTAGACGAAGAGGAACAGGTGGAGGGCGAGCGCGGGCACTGGGAAGAGCCACAGTGCCCGCGCGGTGCGCCGCCTGCCGCTACGACCGCTTCTGGTCGATGACACGCTGGGCCTCCTCGGCCGCCTGAGCCGGCTTCTTGCCGCCCACGACCGCCACGGCCGCGTTCTCGACGGCGGTGCGGATGTCGAGGTTCAGGAACTGGAAACGGGGGGCGAGCAGCGTCTTGCGCTTCAGCCAGGGAGCGACGGCCTTGAGATCGGCGTTGGTGTACTCGACCCCCTCCACGGTGACGTGCTGGCCCGTGCCGTTGGCGTAGGTGCCCGCGTTGACCGGGTCGCTGAGGAACTCCAGGAAGGCGTACGCCGCCGGCTGCACCTTCGAGGCGCTGTTCACACCGAGGATGAACGTGGTGTTGAAGACGCCCTCGTACCGGGCCTCGGCGGCGGTGGTGGTGACCGGGGCGACCAGGTCGAAGGGGAACTTCGCGCCGAGCGCGCGCACGCCGGCCATCTGGAAGGAGCCGGTGGCCAGCAGACCGGCCCTGCCCCGGGCGAAGAGCTGGGTGACGGCGTCGGTGGTGGAACCGGTGGCGCGGGCCTGGAAGTAGGGGGTCAGCTCGGCGTACTGCTGCAGGGTCGTCAGGAACCAGTCGTCGGTGACCTTGTACTCCCCCGACTCGATCTTCGTGAACATGTCGTCGTCGGGCGCGTTGTTCATGACCATCGTGTTGAGCAGCTGGCCCGCGTTGGCGGTGTCGCCGCCCGGCCAGGCGATCGGGGTGTAGCCCTTGGACTTGAGGTCGTCGAGGAGCTGGAGGAAGCCGTCCCAGTCCTTCGGCGCACCGGTGTGGCCGGCCTTGTCGAGGGCGTCGGTGTTGGCGAGCGGCATGTTGAAGACCAGTTGGTACGGCAGCCCGTACTGGGTCTTTCCGGCGGCGCCCGGCGTGATGAGGTCCGACTGGTACCGGCCGGGCAGGTCGGTGCCGGTGAGCGGGCTGTACACGCCCGCCTTCACGATCTGCTCGAACTGCGCGCCCCGGAAGGCGGTGAACACGTCACCGGTCTTGGAGCCCTGGATGCGGCGCAGGGCGGTGGACTGGTAGTCGGCGGACGGGGAGATGTCCTGCTCGACCCCCGCGTCCGGGTGCTTCTCGACGAACGCCTTGATCAGGCCGGCGAGTACGGCCTTGTCCTCGGCCCGCCAGTGGGCGAAGGACACGGTGCCCTCGACCGCGCCCGAGGTGGCGGGGGCGGAGCTCCTCGCACCCGCCGACGTGCCGCCACCGGGCCCGGCGCAGGCGGCGAGGCCCAGACCGAGGCCGGAGGCGGTGAGGAGGCGGAGGGCACTTCTTCTGTCGAGCGCAGGGGACATGGAGGTGTCTCTCTTCTGTGAGGTGAGGTTCAGGTGCGAGGGCACGCGTGAGGGCGGGTGGCCGCACGGGCGGTGCGGGCCCGTGGTCGACGGCGAGTCGGTACGACGGGGTGGTACGGCGGGTCGCAGGGGCGGGGCCGGCCGCTTCAGGCGGCGGCGAGCCGTCCGGTCAGCAGCGGACGGACGCACTCGCCGAACCGGATGGCCTCCTCCAGGTGCGGCTGGCCGGAGAGGATGAAGTGCTCGATGCCGAGGGCGGCGTACTCCTCGATGCGCTCCGCGACCTGCTCGTGGCTGCCGACGAGGGCGGTGCCGGCGCCCGGCCGCACCAGACCGAAGCCGGCCCACAGATTGGGGTGGATCTCCAGGCGGTCCGTGCGTCCGCCGGTCAGCGCGGCCATGGCGCGCTGACCCGACGACTCCGAACGGCCGAACCGCTCGTGCGCGGCCCGGATCGCGGCGGGATCCAGCGTGTCGCGGATCCGGTCGGCCTCCGCCCACGCCTCGGCCGCGGTGTCCCGGCTGATGACGTGCAGCCGGATGCCGTAGGACAGTTCGCGGCCCTCGGCGGCGGCCAGTTCCCGCACCCGCCCGATCTTCCGGGCGACGGCGGCCGGTGGTTCGCCCCAGGTGAGGTAGGTGTCGGCGTGACGGGCGGCGACCGGCAGCGCGGCGTCGGAGGAGCCGCCGAAGAAGACGGGCGGGCGGTGCTCCGGCGGCTTGCGCAGACGCCCGCCGGCCACCCGGTAGTGGGTGCCCTCGAAGTCGTACGGCTGCCCCGACCACGCCCGGTGGAGCACGGCGAGGAACTCCTCGGTGCGGACGTACCGTTCGTCGTGGGTGAGGAAGTCGCCGTAGGCGCGCTGCTCGTCGGCGTCGGAGCCGGTGACGACGTTGAGCAGCAGACGCCCCCCGGACAGCCGCTGGTAGGTGGCGGTCATCTGGGCGGCGAGCGGTGGTGCGATCACGCCGGGACGGAACGCGACCAGGAACTTCAGCCGGCTGGTCTGCGGGATGAGGGCGGCCGTGGTGAGCCAGGAGTCCTCGCAGTCGCTGCCGGTCGGGGTCAGGACGGCCTCGAATCCGGCCGACTCAGCGGCGCGGGCGACCTGGGCGAGGTAGTCGAGGGTGGGCGGGCGGGCGGTGGTTCGGGACTGCAGGGAGTCGCGGGCGGTCACGCCGACCACGTCGCGGTCGTCACCGGTGGTGGGCAGGAACCAGTGCAAGCGCACGGGCATGGGGGGCTCCGGGGCAGGGGATGCGGCATGGACACCACGCCGGGACACACGCGTCCGGCATGGCGGGCACGGCCGCGGGCGTGCGGAAGGCGGGGGGAAGAAGAGAGGAAGGGTGAAGCAGGGGCGGGCGCGCCGCGGAGGGGCGCGCGGTCAGCTACACAGCGCGGTGGCGACCCTGAGCAGGTCGACGTGCGCGCGCTTCACGAGCTCGACACCGGAATCCATGAAGCGGGACTATACACAGCGTCGGGACATGACAAGAGGGCCTCCCGGCATGTGGGCCCGGCTCCGGGTCGGGCCGCGTGCAGCAGAGCCTCTCGGCCGCCCCGGAACCGCTCACTCCAGCTCGGCCCGGAACGCCAAAGGCGTCTGCCCGGTGTGCAGGTGGAAGAACTTGGAGAAGTTCGCCGCGTCGGGGAAGCCCACGGCCGCCCCGACGCGGCCTATGGGCAGGTCCGTGTGGGCGAGGAGACGCTTGGCCTCCAGGACGACGCGTTTGTCGATGAACCCCTTGGGTGTCTCGCCGGTGGCGGCGCGGACCGCGCGGACCAGCGTGCGGCGGGAGTAGCCGAGGGCGTCGGCGTAGGCGCTGACGCTGTGGTTGGTGGCGAAGTCCTTCTCCACGGCGTCGCGGAAGAGGGTGAACGTCGTCTCGGCCCGCTGCCGGGCCGTCGGGTCCGAGCCGGCCGCGAGATGGGACAGGCGCAGCAGGAACGCCGTGAGGGAGTGGCGCAGTACCGAGGCGTGCGGGCCGGGCGGGAGCGTCGTGGTGTCCTCGTACTCGCGGCGCAGCTGGGCGAGGGAGGCCTCGAGGGCTGCCAGCCGGGGTTCGTCCGGGTGGAGCAGGGGCGGCAGGTCGTAGCGGTACAGGCCGGTGGCCTCCACCGTGGCGCGGGGCAGGAAGCCGGGCTGCATGGTCAGGACGGTTCCGCGGTACTCGCTGGTGCGGGAGAAGCGGTGGACCTGCCCCGGGCGGATCCACAGCAGGTCGCCGGCGCCGGCCTCGTACTCGGTGAAGTCGATCATGTGGCGCACGGGGCCGCCGGTGAAGAGCATCACGACGTGGAAGTCGATGCGGTGCACCCGCCCCAGGGGTGCCTCGGCGTGCCAGGGGCGGCCGTCGCCCATGGGGCCGATCTGCATGCCGACGCCGTAGACGCTGAGTTCGACCGGGAAGGGGAAGGTTCTGATCCCGTCCACGCCGCCGGCACCGTCGGCGCCGCCTTTCTGCCCTTGGTTGGTTGTGTCCGCCATGTCCTTCTCGTGCCGCCCTCGTCGCGCGCGGTGCCGCGCCGTGCCGCGCGATCCCGGCGTCGCCGCCATCGCCCCGGGGATGTGCCCGCTCCCCGGGGGGGTGTCCCAGTTTCACCACAGGCTGACACACGCCGACCTTCCCCCGGAAAAGTCATACTTTTAAGTTTGAACGCGTCAGACCAACCGACCGCTCGGATCGAGGATTTCTTGAAGATGAGCACGCAGACACCGGACAGCTTCGAATGGACCGAACTCGACCGGCGTGCCGTCGACACCGCCCGTCTGCTGGCGGCGGATGCCGTGCAGAAGGTGGGCAACGGCCACCCCGGCACCGCGATGAGCCTGGCCCCGGCGGCGTACACCCTGTTTCAGAAGGTGATGCGTCATGACCCGGCCGATCCGGAGTGGGCGGGCCGCGACCGCTTCGTGCTGTCCCCCGGTCACACCTCGCTGACCCTCTACACCCAGCTCCATCTCGCCGGGTACGAGCTGGAGATGGACGATCTCAAGGCGTTCCGCACCCACGGCTCGAAGACGCCAGGTCACCCCGAGTACGGGCACACCGCCGGCGTGGAGACCACCACGGGCCCGCTCGGCCAGGGGGTCGCCAACGCCGTCGGCATGGCGATGGCCGCCCGTTACGAGCGCGGCCTGTTCGACCCGGACGCCCCCGAGAGCACCTCCCCCTTCGACCACACCGTCTGGGCGATCGTCTCCGACGGCGACCTGCAGGAGGGCGTCTCGGCGGAGGCCTCCTCGCTGGCCGGACACCAAAAGCTCGGCAACCTCGTCCTCCTCTACGACGACAACCACATCTCCATCGAGGGCGACACCGCCACGGCGTTCTCCGAGGACGTGCTGAAGCGGTACGAGGCGTACGGCTGGCACACCCAGCGGATCGAGCCGGCCCGCAACGGCGACATCGACGTGCCGGAGCTGTACGCGGCGCTCAGGGCCGCGCAGGCGGAGACCGGGCGCCCCTCCATCATCGCGATGCGCACGATCATCGCCTGGCCGGCCCCGAACGCGCAGAACACCGAGGCCGCACACGGCTCGGCGCTCGGCGCCGACGAGGTGGCCGCGACCAAGCGGGTCCTCGGCTTCGACCCGGAGAAGACCTTCGCGGTCGCGGACGACGTCCTGGCCCACACCCGCCGGGCCCTCGACCGGGGCGCACAGGAGCACGCCGCCTGGGACAAGCGGATCGCCGAGTGGCGCGAGGCCCGGCCGGAGCGCGCCGAGCTGTTCGACCGGGTCGTCGCGGGCCGGCTGCCGGAGGGCTGGGAGGACGCCGTGCCGGTGTTCGAACCCGGCAGGTCCGTCGCGACCCGCGCCGCCTCGGGCAAGGTCCTGCAGGCCCTCGGACCGGTGCTCCCCGAGCTGTGGGGCGGCTCCGCCGACCTCGCCGGGTCGAACAACACCACCATCGACAAGGCGAGCTCCTTCCTGCCCGAGGGCAACCCGCTGCCGGAGGCCAGCCCGTACGGCCGCACGGTCCACTTCGGCATCCGCGAGTTCTCGATGGCCGCGGAGATGAACGGCATCGCCCTGCACGGCAACACCCGCGTCTACGGCGGCACCTTCCTGGTGTTCTCCGACTACATGCGCAACGCCGTCCGGATGTCCGCGCTGATGCAACTGCCAGTGACGTACGTGTGGACGCACGACTCCATCGGCCTCGGCGAGGACGGCCCCACGCACCAGCCGGTCGAGCACCTGGCCTCGCTGCGCGCCATCCCCGGACTGAACGTCGTACGTCCGGCCGACGCCAACGAGACCGCCGTCGCCTGGACGGAGATCCTGCGCCGGCACTCCACCCACCCGGCCCCGCACGGCCTGGCGCTGACCCGGCAGGGCGTGCCGGCGTACGCGCCGAACCCGGACGCGGCGCGGGGCGGCTACGTCCTCGAGGAGTCCTCCACCGGGACGCCGGACGTCGTCCTGATCGCCACCGGCTCCGAGGTGCAGCTCGCGGTGGCCGCCCGTGAGCTGCTGGAAGCCGAGGGGACCGGTACCCGGGTGGTGTCGATGCCGTCCGTGGAGTGGTTCGAGGAGCAGCCGCGCGAGTACCGGGACCGGGTGCTGCCGCCCCAGGTGCGGGCACGCGTCGCCGTGGAGGCGGGCATCGGCCTGACGTGGTACCGCTTCGTGGGGGACGCCGGACGCATCGTCTCCCTCGAACACTTCGGCGCCTCCGCCGACGCCGGGACCCTGTTCGCCGAGTTCGGCTTCACCGCCGAGAACGTCGCCGCCAAGGCCCGGGAATCTCTCGCGGCCGCCCGCGGTTGATCCCAACGCACGAAGGAAGATGATCACAGTGACCGAAGCGACCGCGACCGCGGGAGCACTTGAACGCCTCGCCGACGAGGGCGTCTCGATCTGGCTGGACGACCTGTCCCGGCAGCGGATCGCGTCCGGCAGCCTCGCCCGGCTCGTCGAGGCCGGGACCGTCGTCGGCGTCACCACCAACCCGTCGATCTTCCAGGCCGCCATCGGCACCGGCGCGGGCTACGAGGAGCAGCTCGCGGACCTGGCCGTGCGGGGCGTCACGGTCGACGAGGCGGTGCGCATGCTGACGACCGCCGACGTGCGGGCCGCCGCCGACATCCTGCATCCTGTATACGAGAGGACGGACGGCCGCGACGGCCGCGTCTCCATCGAGGTCGACCCGCGACTGGCCCACGACACGGCGGCCACCGTCGCCGAGGCCCGCCAGCTGGCCTGGCTCGTCGACCGCCCGAACGTCATGATCAAGATCCCGGCGACCCGGGCGGGTCTGCCCGCCATCACCGAGGTGGTCGGCCAGGGCATCAGCGTCAACGTCACGCTGATCTTCTCCCTGGAGCGCTACCGCGAGGTGATGGACGCCTACCTGGCCGGTCTGGAGAAGGCCCGCGCGAAGGGCCTGGACCTGTCCGCCGTCCACTCGGTGGCGTCGTTCTTCGTCTCCCGCGTCGACACCGAGGTCGACAAGCGGCTGACGGTCCTCGGCACCGACGAGGCCCTCGCGCTCAAGGGCCGGGCCGCGCTGGCCAACGCGCGGCTGGCCTACGAGGCCTACCAGGAGGTCTTCGCCGGCGAGCGCTGGCTCGCCCTGGCCGGGGAAGGGGCGAACAAGCAGCGTCCGCTGTGGGCGTCCACCGGTGTGAAGGATCCCGCATACAAGGAGACGCTGTATGTGGACGATCTGGTAGCGCCCGGCACGGTCAACACCATGCCGGAGGCCACCTTGAACGCGGTCGCCGACCATGGAGCCGTCACCGGCGACACGGTCACCGGCGGGTACCCGCAGGCACGCGCCGACCTCGCGGCCGTCGAGCGGCTCGGGATCTCCTACCAGGAGGTCGTCGGGCAGCTCGAGGACGAGGGCGTCGCCAAGTTCGGGGCGGCCTGGCAGGACCTGCTGGACGCGGTCACGAAGTCCTTGGACAGCAAGGGAGTTGACGCGTGATGACAACGAATGAAGACCAGGGCACGGCACCGGAGCCGGTGCGGGTGCCCGTCGTCCCGGCGGCCGACTGGGCCAATCCCCTGCGTGACGCGCGCGACCGCCGCCTGCCCCGCATCGCCGGCCCGTCGGGCCTGGTCATCTTCGGCGTGACCGGTGACCTGTCCCGCAAGAAGCTGATGCCGGCCGTCTACGACCTGGCCAACCGGGGTCTGCTGCCGCCGGGCTTCTCCCTGGTGGGTTTCGCCCGCCGCGACTGGGAGGACCAGGACTTCGCGCAGGTGGTGCACGACGCCGTCCGTGAGCACGCCCGCACCCCCTTCCGCGAGGAGGTCTGGCAGCAGCTCTCCGAGGGCATGCGGTTCATCCCGGGCGACTTCGACGACGACACCGCGTTCAAACAGCTGCGGCAAGCCGTCGAGGAGCTGGACGCCTCCCGGGGCACCGGCGGCAACTTCGCCTTCTACCTCTCCGTGCCGCCGAAGTTCTTCCCCAAGGTCGTGCGGCAGCTGAAGAAGCACGGCCTGGCCAGCCCCCCGCAGGGCGCCTGGCGGCGCGCGGTCATCGAAAAGCCGTTCGGGCGCGATCTGACGAGCGCCCGTGAGCTGAACGCGCTCGTGCACGACGTGTTCGATCCGGACCAGGTGTTCCGGATCGACCACTACCTCGGCAAGGAGACCGTCCAGAACATCCTGGCGCTGCGCTTCGCCAACCAGATGTACGAGCCGATCTGGAACCGGTCGTACGTGGACCACGTGCAGATCACCATGGCCGAGGACATAGGCATCGGCGGCCGGGCGGGCTACTACGACGGCATCGGCGCGGCCCGTGACGTCATCCAGAACCACCTGCTGCAGCTGATGGCGCTGACCGCGATGGAGGAGCCCATCGCCTTCGACGCCGAGGCGCTGCTGACCGAGAAGCTGAAGGTGCTCAAGTCGGTGCGGCTGCCGAAGGACCTGGGCGCGAGCACCGTCCGCGGGCAGTACGCGCAGGGCTGGCAGGGCGGCGCGAAGGTGCCCGGATACCTCCAGGAGGAGGGCATCGACCCGCGGTCCAAGACCGACACCTACGCGGCGGTCAAGCTGGAGGTCGACAACCGCCGCTGGGCGGGCGTCCCCTTCTACCTGCGCACCGGCAAGCGGCTGGGCCGCCGGGTCACCGAGATCGCGGTGGTGTTCAAGCGGGCCCCGCACTCCCCGTTCGACTCCACGGCCACCGAGGAGCTCGGGCAGAACGCCGTCGTCATCCGCGTCCAGCCGGACGAGGGCATGACCGTCCGGTTCGGCTCCAAGGTGCCCGGCACCTCGATGGAGATCCGGGACGTGTCGATGGACTTCGCGTACGGCGAGTCGTTCACCGAGTCCAGTCCGGAGGCGTACGAGCGGCTCATCCTGGACGTGCTGCTGGGCGACGCCAACCTGTTCCCCCGTCACCAGGAAGTGGAAGAGTCCTGGAAGATCCTCGACCCCGTCGAGGAGTACTGGGCGGCGCACGGCAGGCCGGCCCAGTACCCGGCGGGCACCTGGGGCCCGGAGGAAGCAGACGAGATGCTCGCACGAGACGGACGGAGCTGGCGCAGGCCATGAAGATCGACCTGACCGACACCACGGCAAGCAAGATCAACAAGGCGTTGGTGCAGGGCCGCCGCGCCATCGGAACCCCTGCTGTGGGCATGGTCCTGACGATGGTGATCGTCACGGACGAGGAGAACGCCTACGACGCGATCAAGGCCGCCGAGGAGGCCTCGCACGAGCACCCCTCGCGCACCCTGGTCGTCATCAAGCGGCACGCCCGCACCCCGCGCGAGCGCACGCGCTCCCGGCTGGACGCCGAGGTCCGGGTCGGGTCCGAGGCCGGCACCGGCGAGACGGTCGTGCTGCGCACCTACGGCGAGGTGTCCCAGCACGCCGACTCGGTCGTCCTGCCGCTGCTGCTGCCGGACGCGCCGGTGGTCGTGTGGTGGCCGGTGGAGGCGCCGGAGAACCCCGCGAAGGACCCGCTGGGCGCGCTCGCGCAGCGCAGGATCACCGACCTGTACGCCGTGGAGAACCCCCTGAAGGTCCTCCAGGACCGCATGCGCTCCTACGCGCCCGGCGACACCGACCTCGCCTGGACCCGGCTCACCCCCTGGCGGTCGATGCTGGCCGCCGCCCTGGACCAGGCCCGCACCGAGGTGACCTCCGCGGCCGTGGAGGCCGAGGCCGACAACCCGGCCGCCGAACTGCTCGCCCGCTGGCTCGAGGCGCGGCTGAAGGTGAGCGTCGACCGGGTCGTCACCGCCGGGCCGGTGGTCACGGCCGTCCGGCTGGGCACCCGCAACGGCGAGATCGTCATCGACCGTCCCGAGGGCCCGCTGGCCACGCTGACCCTCCCGGGCCAGCCGCCGCGCACCCTCGCGCTGAAGGTGCGGTCCATGTCCGAGCTCATCGCCGAGGAACTGCGCCGCCTCGACGCCGACGAGATGTACGCCATCGCCCTGCGCGGCGACGGCGCCAAGGAGATCCCCGCCCATGTCTGACGTCCCGAACCTCACCCGGCGGCCCGAGTGGGCGGCCCTGCAGGACCACCGCGCCGACGCGTGGCCGCACCCGAGCCTGAGGGAGCTGTTCGCCGCGGACCCCGCGCGCGCCGAGCGGTACGTCGTCACCGTCGGCGACCTGCGCATCGACTACTCCAAGCACCTGGTCACCGACGAGACCCTCGCGCTGCTGCAGGAACTGGCCACCGCCACCGACGTGTCCGGCCTGCGGGACGCGATGTTCCGCGGCGAGCGGATCAACGTCACCGAGAACCGGGCCGTGCTGCACACCGCGCTGCGCGCCCCGCGCGGCGCGGCGGTCGAGGCCGGCGGGGAGAACGTCGTCCCCGAGGTGCACGCCGTGCTGGACAAGATGGCCGCGTTCGCCGAGCGGGTCCGCTCCGGTGAATGGACCGGCCACACGGGCCGGCGGATCCGCACCGTCGTCAACATCGGCATCGGCGGCTCCGACCTGGGCCCGGCGATGGCGTACGAGGCTCTGCGGCCGTACGCGGCGAGGGAGTTGACGTTCCGGTTCGTGTCGAACGTGGACGGCGCGGACCTGCACGAGGCGACCCGTGACCTGGATCCGGCCGAGACGCTGTTCATCGTGGCGTCGAAGACCTTCACCACGATCGAGACGATCACGAACGCCACCTCGGCCCGATCCTGGCTGCTGAAGGCCTTCGGCGGGGACGAGAAGGCGGTCGCCCGGCACTTCGTCGCCCTGTCGACGAACGCCGAGAAGGTCGGCGAGTTCGGCATCGACCCGGACAACATGTTCGCGTTCTGGGACTGGGTAGGCGGCCGCTACTCGTACGACTCGGCCATCGGTCTGTCCCTGATGATCGCCATCGGCCCGGACCGCTTCCGTCAGATGCTGGACGGTTTCCGGATCGTCGACGAGCACTTCCGCACCGCGCCCGCCGAGGCCAACGCGCCGCTCATCCTGGGCCTGCTGGGCATCTGGTACAACAACTTCTTCGACGCCCAGTCGCACGCGGTGCTGCCCTACAGCCAGTACCTGTCGAAGTTCACCGCCTATCTGCAGCAGCTGGACATGGAGTCCAACGGCAAGTCGGTGGACCGCCAGGGCCGCCCGGTCGAGTGGCAGACCGGTCCCGTGGTGTGGGGGACGCCGGGCACCAACGGGCAGCACGCCTACTACCAGCTCATCCACCAGGGTACGAAGCTGGTGCCGGCCGACTTCGTCGGCTTCGCCCGGCCGGTGGCCGAGCTGAGCGGGGAACTGGCCGCCCAGCACGACCTGCTGATGGCCAACTTCTTCGCCCAGACCCAGGCCCTCGCCTTCGGCAAGACCGCCGAGGAGGTCCGCGCCGAGGGCGTGCCCGAGGAGCAGGTGCCGCACCGCACCTTCCGGGGCAACCACCCCACCACGACGATCCTCGCCACCGAGCTGACCCCTTCGGTCCTCGGCCAGCTCGTCGCGCTCTACGAGCACAAGGTGTTCGTGCAGGGCGCGGTGTGGAACATCGACTCCTTCGACCAGTGGGGCGTGGAACTGGGCAAGGTCCTCGCCAAGCGCGTCGAACCCGCCCTCACCGAGGGCGCGGACGTGCCCGGCCTGGACCCGTCCACCCGCGCCCTGGTGGCCGCGTACCGCTCGCTCAAGAACGCCTAGAAAGAAGTGAAGCTGACATGACAGCCATGCAGTTGGGTCTCATCGGCCTCGGCAAGATGGGCGGCAACATGCGCGAGCGGATCCGCCGCGCGGGCCACACCGTCATAGGCTACGACCGCAACCCCGAGCTCTCCGACGTCAAGGACCTCGCCGAGCTGGTCGAGAAGCTCGACGCCCCCCGGACCGTCTGGGTGATGGTCCCGGCCGGCCGCGCCACCCAGTCCGTCATCGACGAGCTGGCGGAGCTGCTGTCCGAGGGCGACACGGTCGTCGACGGCGGCAACTCCCGCTGGACCGACGACGAGAAGCACGCCGCGCAACTCGGCGTCAAGGGCATCGGCTTCGTCGACGCCGGCGTCTCCGGCGGCGTGTGGGGCCTGGAGAACGGCTACGCCCTGATGGTCGGCGGCGACAAGGAGCACGTCCGGCGCCTGGAGCCGGTCTTCGAGGCGCTCAAGCCGGAGGGCCCGTACGGCTACGTCCACGCGGGCAGGGTCGGCGCCGGGCACTTCTCCAAGATGGTCCACAACGGCATCGAGTACGCCATGATGCAGGCCTACGCCGAGGGCTGGGAACTCCTGGAGAAGGTCAAGTCGGTGGACAACGTCCGCGAGGTGTTCCGCTCCTGGCAGGAGGGCACCGTCATCCGCTCCTGGCTGCTCGATCTCGCGGTCAACGCCCTCGACGACGACGAGCACCTCGAGAAGCTGCGCGGCTACGCGGAGGACTCCGGCGAGGGCCGCTGGACCGTCGAGGCCGCCATCGACAACGCGGTGCCGCTGCCCGCGATCACCGCCTCCCTCTTCGCGCGGTTCGCCTCCCGCCAGGAGGACTCCCCGCAGATGAAGATGGTCGCCGCGCTGCGCAACCAGTTCGGCGGGCACGCCGTCGAGTCGGCGAAGGACTGACCGGCCGTGGGGGACCTCCTGCTGGTCCGCCACGGTGAGACGGAGTGGAGCCGGTCGGGACAGCACACCAGCTGGACCGACCTGCCCCTCACCCAGCACGGCGAGGAGCAGGCCAAGTCGCTCGCTCCACTCCTCACCGGCCGGACCTGCGCACTGACGCTCACCAGCCCGCTCGGCCGCGCGGTCCGCACCGCGGAACTCGCGGGCCTCCACGGGGCCGTTCCGGACCCGGACCTGCGCGAATGGGACTACGGTGGCTACGAGGGCATCACCACCGCCGACATCCACCGCACCCGCCCCCACTGGGACCTGTGGACGGACGGCGTGCCGCCCGGCCCCGAGGGGCACCCCGGCGAGTCACCCACCGAGGCCGGCCGGCGCGCCGACCGGGTGCTGTCCCGCCTGGCGGCGGCCCTGTCCGGCGACGGGGGCGACGTGGTCCTCGTCGCCCACGGCCACTTCCTGCGCGTCCTGACCGCCCGCCGGCTGGGTCTGCCGCCCGCCGACGGCCGCCTCTTCCAGCTGGCCACCGGCACCCTCAGCCGCCTGTCGACGGAACACGGCCGGCCGGTGATCGCGGAGTGGAACACCAGACCCTAGCGCCGGGCGTGCTGCGCCGCGAGGCGTACCGGCGCGTTCGGGGCGCCGTAGCCGTGGTAGCCGGGGTCGCGCTGGACCAGTTCGAAGAAGACCCGGCCGACGGTGGCGGTGTAGCAGTGCCGGAAGGCGCCGCCCGCGTCCCGGTCGTAGAGGATGCCGAGCTCGCGGTACGTCCGCAGCTCCGCTTCGTCGAGGCCGTACCGGGCGGCCAGGTCGTCGTAGTAGTTGGCGGGGATGGTCAGCAGACGGCCGCCGGCCGCGCGGAAGCGGCGGGCGGCCGTCACCACGTCGTCGGTGGCCAGGGCGATGTGCTGGGCGTGCGCGCCGTCCTCGGTGGGGGCCGCGCCCACGGTGAGGGCGATACGGACACTGCCGTCGGCGTTGGTGACGGCGCGGCTGCGCAGCAGGCCGTAGGGATCGGCGACGTCGACGCTCTCCCGGGCGTCCAGGCCGAGCACGCCGCGGTGGAAGAGAGCGGCCTCGTCGAAGTGGTGCCAGGGCTGGGTGAGGGCCAGGTGGTCGATGCGGGTGACGCCGGTGGCCCGGCCGGCCGGCGCGGTGTGCGGCACGTCCGCGAAGTCGGCCCGCCAGTCGGGCAGTGGGGGACGGTTCGTGGCGCAGAAGAACAGTTCCGTGCCGTCGGGGGCCGCCACCGCCTCGAGCGGGGCGTCCCCGGGAGCGCGGCGGCGGGGCAGCACCGGGGCCAGGAGAGCCTCGGCGCGCCGGGCGGCGCCCGCCGGATCGGGTGACTCCAGGCCGACCGCGGCGAGGGCAGTGCCGTCCCGCCGGCCGGCCGCGCCGGTGTTCACCAGGATCCGGGCCCGCCCCTGTTCCCACAGGTCCACCGGCTTGCCGCGGTGCCGGGCCGTACGGGCGAAGCCCAGCGCGTCCAGGACCGCCTCGACCGGTTCGGCGTCCGGGGTGAGCAGTTCGGTGAAGGCGACGCCCGTCGGCACCACCGGCGCGGGCGGCCGCGCCACCCCGGCCGCCTCCTGCAGCATCCGCAGCGAACGCTGGGCGTCCACGGCCGTCGGGCCCGCCTCGGCCTGCCGGAAGACGTCGTTGAACACCTCCAGCGACAGCGGACCGTCGTAGCCGGTGCGCAGCACGTGCCCGAGCAGCCCGGCGACGTCGAAGCCGCCCTGCCCGGGGAAGCAGCGGTGGTGGCGGCTCCACTGGAGCACGTCCATGGCGAGCCGGGGGGCGTCCGCGAGCTGCAGGAAGAAGATCTTCTCGCCGGGGATGTCCTCGATGCCCTTGGGATCGCTGCCCCGGGAGAGGATGTGGAAGCTGTCCAGGCAGGTGCCCAGGGACGGGTGACCGGCCGCCTCGACGATCCGCCAGGCGTGGTCGTAGGTGTTCACGTGCCGGCCCCAGGCGAGCGCCTCGTAGGCGACGCGGATGCCGAAGTCCTGCGCCAGGTGGGCGAGTTCGCTCAGCTGTGCGGCAGCCAGCGCGTCGTCGTCACCGGCGGCCGGGGAGACGCTGGAGCACACCAGGACGGTGTCCGCGCCCAGCCTGCGCATCAGCTCGAACTTGTGCCGGGCACGGCGCAGGTTGCGGGCGAACTCGTCGGCGGGCACGGCCTCGATGTCGCGCATCGGCTGGTACAGGTCGATGCTCAGGCCGAGGTCGGCGCAGCGGGCGCGGATCTCCTCGGGGGTGAGGGGGCTGGCGAGCAGGTCGTTCTCGAAGATCTCCACCCCGTCGAAGCCCGCTCGCGAGGCGGCGGTGAGTTTCTCGGTGAGGGATCCGCTGAGGGAGACGGTGGCGATGGACGTACGCACGTCGGTACCTCTCTCTACCGGTCTCTGCCGGTCTTTGCCGGTCTTTGCCGGTCTCTGCCGGTCTCTGCCGGTGTCTACCGGGGGCTGGCGACGGCGCCCGCCAGTTCGGCGAAGTCGTCGAGCATCCGGGCGCTGTCGGGTTCCCGCCCCGTGAACAGCCGGAACGCGTCCGCCGCCTGGAAGACCGCCATGCCGCCGCCGTCGAGGACGGCGCAGCCCGCCGCCCGGGCCGTGTGCAGCAGTTCGGTGCGCAGCGGGCGGTAGACGACCTCGGCGACCCACAGGCCGGGGTGCAGCAGCTCCGCCGGGAAGGGCAGGCCGGGGTGGGCGGCCATGCCGGTGGGGGTGGCGTGGACGATGCCGTCGGCCCGCGCCAGCAGGCCGGGCAGTTCCCCGGGGGCCGCGGCGGTCGCCCGGCCCGCGCCGAAGTGCCCGTTCAGGGCGGCGGCGAGCGCGGTGGCCCGTTCCGGCAGCGCGTCGACGACGGTGACCAGTCCCGCCCCCAGGGTGAGCGTGGCGTGCGCGACGGCCGCGCCCGCGCCGCCCGCGCCGAGCTGCACCACCCGCTCCAGCGGCGCGTCCGGCAGACCGCGTGCGAAGGACGCCGCGAAACCGGTGACGTCCGTGTTGTGGCCCGTGGCCCTGCCGTCCGCCCCGAACACGACGGTGTTCACCGCGCCGAGCGCCTCGGCCTGCGGGCTGAGCGCGTCGAGGTGCTCCAGGACGAGCTGCTTGCACGGGTGGGTGATGTTCAGTCCGTCGAAGCCCAGGTCGCGGGCGGCCCGGACGAGGTCGCCCACCGCCTCGGGGCCGACGCCGAGCGTGTCGATGTCGATGAGCCGGTAGACGTAGCGCAGCCCCTGCCGGTCGGCCTCCCGCTCGTGCAGGGCCGGGCTGAGCGAGGGGCCGATGCCCGCACCGACGAGCCCGACGAGATACGAGTCCCTGGCCACGCAGACCTCCTGAGCTGTCCAATGTACGAACCAGTACGTTAGCTATATCAGGTCGACAGGCCCCCGGGAAGGCCCGGCGGAGCGCACCCCGGTGCCGAAAGAGCCGGTGCGGAACATCCCGCGGGCGATCCGGGCGGCTGCTTCTACAATCACGGGCACTGGCCCTACCGTCCGAAGGAATCCGATGACCACCGTCGACGAACCGGCACGCGACCACGGGCGCATCCGCGACGCCGCCCGCACCAGGGCCGAGATCCTCGACGTGGCCACCCAGGAGTTCGCCCGGGCCGGCTACGACGGCGCCCGCGTCGACGAGATCGCCGCCCGCACCCGCACCACCAAGCGGATGATCTACTACTACTTCGGCGGCAAGGAACAGCTCTTCACGGCCGTCCTGGAGCGGGCATACGGCGTGATCCGCGACGCCGAGCAGGAACTCGACGTCGAACACCTGGACCCGGTCGCGGCCATCCGGCGCCTGGCCGAACTCACCTTCGACCACCACGAGCGGCATCCCGACTTCATCCGCCTGGTCAGCATCGAGAACATCCACGGCGCCGAGCACATCGCCGCCTCCGAGAAGCTCGGGAAGATCGGTTCGCCCGCCCTCGACGTGATCCGCCGCATCCTCGCCTCCGGCCAGGAGTCCGGCCTGTTCACGGCCGACGTCGACGCGATCGACCTGCACGCGATGATCAGCTCGTTCTGCTTCTTCCGGGTGGCCAACCGGCACACCTTCGGCGCCCTGTTCGGGCGGGACCTGGTGGACCCCGCGCAGCGTGAGCACTACCGCGCCATGCTCGGCGACATGGTGATCGCCTACCTGACGGCGGAGCGCGCGGCCGGCTGAGCCCGCACTGCCGCACCCCTTGACACCCGGGAAACGGCGACGCAACATCCCTACCCACCGAGACTAACTACCCAGTGGGTTAATTAGCCGCGATCCGGCACCTTCACGTCCCCACCGTCCCCACCGTCCCCACCGGTTCTCTTCCCCGCTCACTCCGCCTACGGTGGAGTCCCCCCGAAGGAGCACGCCGTGTCCGTCCCCGCCGAAGCCGCCGGGCAACCGAAGAAGGCGGCCGCTGCCGCCTGGATCGGCAGCGCCCTGGAGTACTACGACTTCTTCCTCTACGGCAGCGCGGCCGCGCTGATCTTCCCGAAGGTGTTCTTCGACGCCTCCGACCCCGCCACCGCGACCCTGCTGTCGCTGGCCACCTTCGGCGTCGCCTACGCCGCCCGCCCCGTCGGCGCGCTCTTCCTCGGGCACGTCGGCGACCGGCTGGGCCGCAGGACGATCATGGTGTTCACGCTGATCCTGATGGGTCTGTCGACGTTCCTCATCGGCTGTCTGCCCACCCGCGACCAGGTCGGCTCCCTCGCTCCGGTGCTGCTGGTGCTGTGCCGGGTCCTGCAGGGCATCTCGGCGGCGGGAGAGCAGGCCAGCGCGAGCTCCATGAGCCTGGAACACGCGCCGGAACGCCGGCGCGGCTTCTTCACCAGCTTCACCCTCAGCGGCACCCAGGGCGGTCAGCTGATCGCCACCCTCGTATTCCTCCTCGTCGCCCAACTGCCCGACGACCAGTTGCTGTCCTGGGGCTGGCGGGTGCCGTTCTGGCTGAGCGCCGCCGTCGCCGTCGCCGGCTACCTGATCCGGCGCCGGCTCGAGGAGACCCCGGCCTTCACCCGGGAGGCGGCGACCGCGGGCGTCGTACGGCTGCCGCTGCTGGTGCTGATGCGCGAACACTGGCGGGACGTGCTGCGGGTGATCGCCGGCGCCCTCATCGCCTCGGTGAGCACGATCTTCACGGTGTGGTCGCTGGCCTACGCCACCAGCGACTCGGTCGGCATGTCCCGGTCCTCGATGCTGTGGGTGGGGGCTCTCGCCAACCTGGTCGCCCTGGCCGCGATCCCGCTGTGGGCGACCCTCTCCGACCGGATCGGCCGCCGCCCCGTGTTCCTGGCCGGCGCGGCCGGCAGCGCGGTGACGATGTTCCTGTACCTGTGGGCGATCTCGGCCGGCTCCTACCCGCTGACCCTGGTGACCGGCATCCTCGCCTTCGGCGTGGTCTACAGCGCCGCCAACGGCGTGTGGCCCGCCTTCTACGGGGAGATGTTCTCCACCCGGGTCCGGCTGTCCGGCATGGCGATCGGCACGCAGATCGGCTTCGCGATCGCCGGCTTCGCGGTCACCTTCGCCGCACAGGTCGCGGGCCCCGGCGGCGACGACTGGTCGGCGGTCGCCCTGTTCACCGCAGCGCTGTGCGTTCCGCCGGTGATCGCCGCCCTCTCGGCCCGGGAGACCCACCGGGTTCCGACGCCGGCGCTGGGCGAGCGGGCGGGGCAGGAGGCCTCGCACCCGGAGACGGTGTCGGCCTGACCCACCACCCCTCCCCCGGCTCCCTCCCCGCGCGACTCCGTGCTCGTCGACAGCGCCTTCGCCGAGGAGATCATCCGCACCGGCGAGGC
>NZ_JBEXLP010000044.1:0-59505 GCF_040610035.1 Streptomyces sp. NPDC004542 | reverse complement strand
GCGGTGGGGGCCCCTCCCGCGCGAGCGAAGCCGAGCGTGGGGGAGCCGTGCCGGGCGTCGCGAGCCGGTGAACCTTTCCGGCCACAGCACCAGCTAGGGCGTCCCCTCGCTCCGGGCCCGGCTCGGCTGGACCCGCTTGGGCTCGCCGGGCATCTTCGGGTACTCGGGCGGGTAGGGCAGGTCGCCCAGGCCGTGGTCGTGCTCGTCGCGGCGGGCGAGTTCGAGCAGGGCGTCGAGGCTGAAGGCGTGGTCGTCCATGTCCGCGTGGACGTCGCCGAGTTCGGCGAACCGGCCGGGCATGGTCGCGAGGTCGAAGTCCCGGGGATGCGCGGCCCCCACCTCCTCCCAGCGCAGGGGCGCCGAGACCGGGGCGTGCGGGAGGGGGCGCACGGAGTAGGCGGAGGCGATGGTGCGGTCCCTGGCCGTCTGGTTGTAGTCCAGGAACACACGGCGGCCGCGTTCCTCCTTCCACCACTTGATCGTGACCTGCTCCGGCATCCGGCGTTCCATCTCGCGGCCCACGGCGATGGCCGCGCGCCGCACCTGGGCGAAGGTCCAGCGCGGCTCGATGGGCACGAAGACGTGCAGGCCGCGCCCGCCGGAGGTCTTGGGCCAGCCGCGCAGTCCGCCGTACTCCTCGAGGACGGCACGCAGTTCGCGGGAGGCACGGACGGCGTCCGCGTAGTCGGTGCCGGGCTGCGGGTCGAGGTCGATACGCAGTTCGTCGGGACGGTCCACGTCGGTGCGGCGTACCGGCCAGGGGTGGAAGGTGAGCGTCCCGTACTGGGCGGCCCACACCACGGCGGCCGCCTCGGTGGGGCACATCTCGTCGGCGCTGCGGCCGCTGGGGAAGGTGATGTGGGCGGTCGGGATCCAGTCCGGCATGCCCTTGGGCGCGCGCTTCTGGAAGAACCACTCGCCGTTCAGCCCGTCCGGGTAGCGCTCCAGCGTGGTGGGACGGTCGCGCAGGGCGCGCAGGATGCCGGGGCCGACCGCCGCGTAGTACCGGGCGAGGTCGAGCTTGGTGAAGCCGGGCTCCGGGAAGAACACCTTGTCCGGGCTGGACAGCCGCACGGTCCGCCCGCCCACCTCCAGCTCCACCGCTTCACCCATGCGGCCACGGTAGGCGCACCGCGCACGCCGCGCACACCGGGCGGGACACGGCGGGTACGCGCAGAATCGGACCATGGATCTGCCGGTGATGCCGCCCGTGAAGCCGATGCTCGCCAAGTCGGTGGCGACCATCCCGCCGGACATGCAGTACGAGGCGAAGTGGGACGGGTTCCGGGCGATCGTGTTCCGCGACGGTGCCGAGGTCGAGTTCGGCAGCCGCACCGGCAAGCCGCTCACCAGGTACTTCCCGGAGCTGGTGGCGGCGGTCAGGGAGCGGGTGCCCGAGCGGTGCGTGCTGGACGGCGAGATCGTCATCGCCCGCGGGGGACGGCTCGACTTCGACGCGCTGACCGAGCGGATCCACCCGGCCGACTCCAGGGTCCGGACGCTCGCCGAGCGGACCCCGGCCTCCTACGTGGCGTTCGACCTGCTGGCGCTGGACGACGAGTCCCTGATGGACGTGCCCCTGTCCGACCGGCGGGCCCTGCTGGTCCGGGCCCTGTCGGGGGTGACCGCACCGGTACACCTGGCGCCGGCGACGACGGACGCCGGGGTGGCCCGGCAGTGGTTCGAGCAGTTCGAGGGCGCCGGTCTCGACGGAGTGGTCGCCAAGCCGCTCACCCTGCGCTACCGGCCCGACGAGCGGGTGATGTTCAAGGTCAAGCACGAGCGCACCGCGGACGTCGTGGTGGCCGGGTACCGCTTCCACAAGAGCGGACCCGTGGTCGGTTCGCTGCTGCTCGGCCTGTACGACGACCGGGGCCGGCTGCAGCACGTCGGCGTGTGTGCCGCCTTCCCCATGAAGAGACGCGCCGAGCTGATCGAGGAGCTCGAGCCGCTGCGGATGGACGACGTGGCCGGGCATCCGTGGGCGGCCTGGTCCGAGGAGGCGGCGCACGAGACGGCCCGGCTGCCCGGGGCGCCCAGCCGCTGGTCGGGCAAGAAGGACCTGTCCTGGGTGCCGCTGCGGCCGGAGCGGGTGGCCGAGGTGGCCTACGACCACATGGAGAACGGCGCCCGCTTCCGGCACACGGCCCGCTTCCGCCGCTGGCGGCCCGACCGGACCCCGCAGAGCTGCACGTACGCGCAGTTGGAGGAGCCGGTGCGCTACGACCTCGGGGAGATCCTCGGGCCGTGAGCGCCGTGAGCGCCGGCGCCGTGAGCGTCCGGCGGGTCAGGGCTGGAACAGGATCTTGACCGCGCCTTCCTGCTTGCGCTGGAACATCTCGTACGCGTGCGGCGCCTCGGACAGCGGCACCCGGTGCGTGGCGAAGTCGTCGACGCCGAGCGGGTCCTCGTCGGTGAGGTAGGGCAGGATCTCGCCGCTCCAGCGGCGCACGTTCGCCTGGCCCATCCGCATCTGGATCTGCTTGTCGAAGAGGGTGAGCATCGGCATCGGGTCCGCCATGCCGCCGTACACGCCGACGAGGGAGAGCGTGCCGCCGCGGCGCACCAGGTCGATGGCGGTGTAGAGGGCGGCGAGCCGGTCCACGCTGAACCGTTCGGCCAGGGGGCCGCCCAGCTTGCGGGGCATCACCGCGGCGGCCTGCTGGACCAGGCGGGCGGCCGCGCTGCCGTGTGCCTCGGTGCCGACCGCGTCGATCACGGCGTCGGGGCCGCGCCCCTCGGTCTCGTCGCGGATCGCCTCGACCAGTTCCTTCTCGCTGTCGAAACCGCGCAGGTCGAACGTCTGTACACCACGCCGGCGGGCCCGGGCCAGCCGCTCCGGGACCAGGTCCACACCGAACACCCGCCCGGCACCGAGGGCCCGGGCGACGCGGCAGGCCATGTCGCCGATGGGCCCGAGACCCAGCACGGCGACGCTGCCGCCGCGCGGGACGCCGGCGTACGCGACCGCCTGCCAGGCGGTCGGCAGCACGTCGGACAGGTAGACGAACCGGTCGTCGGGCGGGCCCTGCGGCACCTTGATCGGACCGTAGTCGGCGTGCGGGACCCGCAGGTACTCGGCCTGCGCGCCGGGCACCGCGCCGTACAGCCGGGTGTAGCCGAACAGTGCGGCGCCCATGCCCTCGCTGGTGACCTGGGTGGTCTCGCACTGGGTCTGCAGTCCGGACGAGCACATGAAACAGTGCCCGCAGGAGATCTGGAACGGCACCACCACCCGGTCGCCCGGCCGCAGGTCGGTCACCTGCGGGCCGACCTCCTCCACGATGCCCATCGGCTCGTGGCCGAGGATGTCGCCCGGGGTCATGAACGGGGTGAGCACCTCGTACAGGTGCAGGTCGGAGCCGCACAGCCCGCTCGACGTCAGACGGATGACGGCGTCCGTGGGCGCCTCGATCCGCGGATCGGGTACCTCCTCCACCCGTACGTCCCGCTTGCCCTGCCAGGTCACTGCCTTCATCGTGTCGCGCTCCCTCCGACGCGTGTACGCGCCTGTCGCCCTTGCGCGTTCGCTGCTGGGGTGGCGCCCGGGTACCCGGGAGGGCGGAGGCGAACCACGGCCTGGCCGGCACGGCTCGGGCGGCCGTGCTCAGGGCTGGGCGACGAGGGGTTCCGCCGGGCTGCGCAGCCCCTCCGCGGCGTCCGCGACCCGGCGGATCAGGTCGAAGAACAGCCGCTGTTCGTCGGCGGAGAGCGGCGCGAGGAAGAGCTGGTTCATCCGGGCCGTGCGCACGGTCAGCTTGCGGTGCGTGCGCAGACCGTCGTCGGTCAGGCGCAGCAGGAAGCGCCGGCCGTCCTGCGGGTCGCGTACCTTGTCCAGCAGTCCCCGACGGGAGAGCCGGCTGACGACCTCGGCGATCGTCGACCGGTCGAGGCCCACGCGTTCGCCGACGGTGCGCTGGTCGAGGCCCGGTTCGGCGGCGAGCGCGTTCAGGACCGCGAACTGCGGCGAGGTGATCTCCTCCGAGACCATCGTGTTCCACAGCAGGTAGTGGGCCTGCTGGAGCCGCCGGGCCAGGTGCCCGGGGTGGGTGGTGAGATCCACCGCGGCCATGTGCGCTCCCGTGATCGCATTCGTTGGTGCACTGAACGATACCTGCGTACAGGCTTCGCTGTCTTCGGGCCGTTACTCCTCTTACCGCAGCTCTTGACGCTGCGGCACTCCAGTGGCAGCGTGTTCGATACCTCGCTGAAATACTCAGTGCGCTGATTAATTAGCAGAGATGGGGCTTCACGGATGGACAAGGTGGTCGCCACGGCCCAGGAGGCGGTGGCCGATGTGCCGGACGGCGCGTCGCTGGCGGTCGGCGGCTTCGGGCTGAGCGGCGTGCCGAACGTGCTGATCCAGGCGCTGTACGAGCGGGGCGTGTCGGGTCTGGGCGTGGTGTCGAACAACTGCGGGGCGATGGAGTCGGGGCTCGCGGTGCTGCTGGCGGCCGGGCGGATCGCCCGGGTGACCGGTTCCTACATCGGCGCGAACAAGGAGTTCGCCCGCCAGTACCTGGCCGGGGAACTGGAGGTGGAGCTGATCCCGCAGGGCACGCTGGCCGAGCGGCTGCGGGCCGGCGGCGCGGGGATCCCCGCCTTCTACACCCCCGCCGGGGTGGGCACCCAGGTCGCCGACGGCGGGCTGCCCTGGCGCTACGACGGCTCCGGCTCGGTCGCGCTCGCCTCCCCGCCCAAGGAGGTACGGGAGTTCGACGGCGTGGAATACGTCCTGGAGCGGGGCATCCGCACCGACTTCGCGCTGGTCCGGGCGGCGAAGGGCGACCGGCACGGGAACCTCGTGTTCAACAAGTCCTCCCGCAACTTCAACCCGCTGGCCGCCATGGCCGGCCGGGTGACGGTCGCCGAGGTGGAGGAACTCGTCGAACCCGGGGAGATCGACCCGGACGCGGTGCACCTGCCCGGCATCTTCGTGCAGCGGGTGGTGGCCCTCACCCCCGAGCAGGCGGCCGACAAGCGGATCGAACGACGGACGGTGACCTCCTGATGGCCTGGACACGTGAGCAGATGGCCGCCCGCGCGGCCCGCGAACTGAGGGACGGCCAGTACGTCAACCTCGGCATCGGCCTGCCGACCCTGATCCCCAACCACCTGCCCGAGGGCGTCGAGGTGATCCTGGAGTCGGAGAACGGCATCCTGGGCACCGGCCCGTACCCCACCGAGGACGCCGTCGACCCGGATCTGATCAACGCGGGCAAGGAGACCGTCACGGTCCTGCCCGGCGCGTCCTTCTTCGACTCGGCACTGTCGTTCTCGATGATCCGCGGCGGTCACATCGACGTCGCCGTCCTCGGCGCCATGCAGGTCTCCGCCACCGGCGACCTCGCCAACTGGGCCGTCCCCGGCAAGCTGGTCACCGGCATCGGCGGGGCCATGGACCTCGTGCACGGCGCCCGCACGGTCGTCGTCGTCATGACGCACACCGCCAAGGACGGCTCCCCGAAGATCCTCGAGGAGTGCACGCTGCCGCTCACCGGCCGGGCGTGCGTCGACCGGATCGTCACCGACCTCGGCGTCCTGGACGTGACCGGGCACGGCCTGCTGCTCGTGGAGTGCGCACCCGGCGTGACGACCGAGGAGATCACCGCGAAGACCGCCGCCGAAGTGCGCGTACCGCAGGAGGCCCGCTCATGAGGGACGTCTACGTCGTCGACGCCGTCCGCACCCCCGTCGGCCGCTACAACGGCGCCCTGGCGGGTGTCCGCCCGGACGACCTGGCCGCCCACGCCATCCGCGAACTCCTCGCCCGCACCCCGCGGCTGGACCCGGCGCGGATCGAGGACGTCTGCTTCGGCAACGCCAACGGGGCGGGCGAGGAGAACCGCAACGTCGCCCGCATGGCCGCCCTGCTGGCCGGGCTGCCCACCTCCGTGCCCGGCGTCACGGTGAACCGGCTGTGCGCGTCCGGCCTGGAAGCGGTCGTCCAGGCGGCCCGCGCGATCGCCGTCGGTGACGCCTCCGTCGTCGTGGCGGGCGGTGTGGAGTCGATGACCCGGGCGCCGTACGTGCTGCCGAAGTCCGACCGCCCCTTCCCCGCCGGACACGCCGAGCTGTACTCGACCACGCTCGGCTGGCGCATGGTCAACCCGCGGATGGACCCCCAGTGGACGGTCCCGCTGGGCGAGTCGGCCGAACTCATCGCCGACAAGCACAAGATCAGCCGCGCCCAGCAGGACGAGTTCGCGCTGCACAGCCACCACAAGGCGGCCCGAGCCCGGGCCGAGGGCCTCTTCGAGGCCGAGATCGTCCCCGTACCCGTCCCGCAGCGAAAGGGCGGCCCGGTCTCCTTCGACGCCGACGAAAGCGTCCGCCCGGACGCCTCCCTCGCCGCGATGGCCAAGCTGAAGCCGTCCTTCCGGGCCGAGGGCGGCACCGTCACCGCGGGCAACGCCTCGCCGCTCAACGACGGCGCCGCCGCGCTGCTCCTCACCGACGAGGAAGGCCTGAAGGCCACCGGCCGCGAGCCGCTGGCCCGGGTCACCGCCACCGGCGTCTCGGCGACCGACCCGCACTACTTCGGACTCGCCCCCGTCGAAGCCGTCCACCGGGCCCTCACCAAGGCCGGCCGGACCTTCGACGACCTGTCGGTGCTGGAGCTCAACGAGGCGTTCGCCGCGCAGGTCCTCGGCTGCCTCGCCGAGTGGCCCGAGTTCGACCCGGCGATCCTCAACCCGCAGGGCGGAGCGATCGCGCTCGGCCACCCGCTCGGCGCCTCCGGCGCCCGGCTCGCGGGCACCGTCGCCCACCAGCTCGCCCGGCGCGGCTCCGGCACCGGGGTCGCCACCCTCTGCATCGGCGTGGGCCAGGGCCTCGCCCTCGTCCTCGAACGCTAGGAACACCCACCATGCCCCTCACCCAGCACGACATCGACCAGGAGATCGCGGCCGAGCACGCCGCCTACGGCAAGCGGGTCGCCGACGGCGCCCCCGTGGAGCACCACCCGCGCCGCGACTACGCCCCCTACCGCTCCTCCACACTGCGCCACCCCAAGCAGCCGCCGGTCACCATCGACGTGACCAAGGACCCGGAGCTGGTGGAGCTGCACTCCCCCGCCTTCGGCGAGCGCGACATCACCGGGATCGACAACGACCTCACCCGGCAGCACACCGGCGAGCCGATCGGCGAGCGCATCACCGTCTCCGGCCGCCTCCTGGACCGCGCCGGCCGCCCGGTACGCGGCCAGCTGGTCGAGATCTGGCAGGCCAACTCGGCCGGCCGCTACGCCCACCAGCGCGAACAGCACGACGCCCCGCTCGACCCGAACTTCACCGGCGTCGGCCGCACCCTCACCGACGCCGAGGGGTTCTACCGCTTCACCACCGTCCGGCCCGGCCCCTACCCCTGGAACAACCACGTCAACGCCTGGCGCCCGGCGCACATCCACTTCTCGGTCTTCGGCACGGCGTTCACCCAGCGGCTGGTGACCCAGATGTACTTCCCGAACGACCCGCTCTTCCCGTACGACCCGATCCTGCAGTCCGTCACGGACGACGCGGCCCGGCAGCGGCTGGTCGCCGCCTACGACCACAGCCTGTCCGTGCCCGAGTTCTCCCTCGGCTACCACTGGGACATCGTGCTGGACGGCCCGAACGCCACCTGGATCGAAGAAGGACGCTGACCGCCATGACGACGACCGACACCGGCCGGCCCGAGAGCGTGCTGCCCACCCCCTCGCACACGGTCGGCCCGTTCTACGGGTACGCGCTGCCCTTCCCCGGCGGCGGCGACATCGCCCCGCTCGGCCACCCCGACACCATCACCGTCCAGGGGTACGTGACCGACGGCGAGGGCAATCCGCTGCCCGACGCCTTCCTGGAGCTGTGGGGACCCGGCCCGGACGGCCGCGTGCCGGCCACCGACGGCTCCATGCGGCGCGATCCGGCCGGCGGCGGCTACCTCGGCCGCAACGGCGTGGAGTTCACCGGCTGGGGACGCGTCCAGACGGATGCAGGCGGTCACTGGTACGCGCGTACGCTGCGGCCCGGCGCACGCGGGCACAGCGCCCCGTACCTGAGCGTGTGCGTGTTCGCCCGCGGCCTGCTCGTGCACCTGTTCACCCGGATCTACCTCCCCGGTGACGATGCCTCACTCGCCGCCGACCCGCTGCTCGCCGGCCTGGACCCCGAGCGGCGCGGCACGCTGATCGCCGCCGACGAAGGGCACGGCACGTACCGTTTCGACGTACGCCTTCAAGGCGAGGGCGAGACGGTCTTCCTGGAGTTCCGGTGACAGCTCCGCACGCCGACACCGGTCTGCTCGCCCCCGAGTGGGCCGGTGCCGCAGCGGCCGACGCCACCGGCGACCACGCCTACCTGCGCGCGCTGCTCGACGCGGAGGCCGCCCTGACCCGGGCCCAGGCCACCCTGGGGCTGGCCCCGGCGCAGGCCGCGACCGCGGTGACCGAGGCGGCCGGCCGCGCCGGCTTCGACGTCCAGACGCTGGCGGCCCGCGCCCGCAAGGGCGGCAACCCGGTCATCCCCCTGGTCGAGGAACTGACCGAGGCGGTCGGCGCGGAGTACGGGCCGTACGTCCACCGGGGCGCCACCAGCCAGGACATCATGGACACCGCGACGATGCTGGTGGCCGCGCGCACCCTGGACCTGGTCCTCGCCGATCTGGCGCGCGCGGAAGGTGCACTGGCCGCGCTGGCCGCGGAGCACCGCGACACCCCGATGCCCGGCCGGACGCTGACCCAGCACGCCGTACCGACCACGTTCGGCCTGAAGGCGGCCGGATGGCGGTCGCTCGCGCTGGACGCCCGGGACCGCACGGAGGCGGTACGGGGCTCACTGCCGGTGCAGCTCGGCGGTGCCGCCGGAACCCTGGCGGCCTTCACCGCCTACGGCGCCCAGGACGCCCTCGCCCTGCCCGCCGCCTACGCCCGCGAACTCGGTCTGCGCGAGCCCCTGCTGCCCTGGCACACCCTGCGCACGCCGATCGCCGACCTCGCCGGGTGCCTGGCCTTCACCGCCGGCGCGCTCGGCAAGATCGCGGCAGACGTGCTCACCCTGTCCCGCACCGAGATCGGCGAGGTCACCGAGGGCACCGGCGGCGGTTCCTCGGCCATGCCGCACAAGGCCAACCCAGTACGGGCGACGCTCCTTTCGGCCGTCGCCCGGCGGGCACCACAGCTCGCGGCCACGCTGTACGGATCGCTGGCGGCCGAGGACGAGCGGCCCGCCGGGGCGTGGCACGCCGAGTGGGAGCCGCTGCGGGACCTGCTGCGGACGGTGGGCGGCGCCACCGAGAACCTCGCCGAACTGGCCGGTGGGCTGCGGGTCCACCCGGACATCATGCGCGACCACCTCGGCCTCACCCACGGGTTGATCGTCTCCGAGCGGCTCTCCGCCCGGCTGGCCCCGCTCCTCGGCCGCGCCCGCGCCAAGGAGCTGCTCACCGAACTCGCCCGCCGGACCCACGCCGAGGACCGCGATCTGCGCGAACTGCTCGCTCGGGTACCGGAGTTGCAGAACGCCGAGGTCGACCTCGATCTCGATCTCGACGAGCTCACCGACCCCGCCCGCTACACCGGCTCCGCCGGAGCCCTCACCGACCGTTCCCTGGAGCGACGTTGACAAGAGAAGTGCTCAACCACCGTGCCGAGGGACCCGCTTCCGCTTCCCCGCTGCTGCTCGGCCCCTCGCTCGGCACCTCCTACGCCCTGTGGGACGCCCTCGCCCCCGAGCTGTCGGTCACCCACCGGGTGGTCCGCTGGGACCTGCCCGGGCACGGCGGTTCGGCGGCCGGCCTGATCCGGCCGGGCGCGACCGTCGGCGACCTCGCCGGCCTCGTGCTCGCGCTCGCCGACTCCCTCGGCATCGACCGGTTCGCGTACGCCGGGGTGTCCCTCGGCGGCGCGGTGGGCCTGCACCTCGCCGTGCACCACCCCGAACGGCTCTCCTCCCTCGCGGTCATCTGCTCCTCGGCCCACTTCGGCGGCGCACAGCCGTGGCGGGAGCGGGCCGAACGGGTCCGCCGGGAGGGCCTGCGGTGGCTGGCCGACAACGCCGACGCCCGCTGGTTCACGCCCGGGTTCACGGTGCCGAGGCTGGTCGACGACCACCGGGACGCCGACCCGGAGGCGTACGCCGCCTGCTGCGACGCGCTGGCCGCCTTCGACCTGCGCGACCGGCTCGCCGGCATCGCCGTACCGACGCTGCTCGTCGCCGGCCGGCAGGACCCGGCGACCCCGCCCGCCCATCTGCGGGAGATCGCGGACGCCGTGCCCGAGGCCACCCTGGTCGAACTCCCCGGAGCCTCCCACCTGGCGCCCGCCCAGTGCCCCGACGCCGTGCTGACCGCCCTGCGCACCCACCTCGACAAGACGGCCGGGCGCGGTATGGCGGTACGGCGCGAGGTGCTCGGCGACGCACACGTGGACCGGGCGCAGTCCCGGCAGACCCGGTTCACCGCGCGCTTCCAGGACTTCATCTCGCGCTACGCCTGGGGCGAGATCTGGACCGACCCGACGCTCTCCCGCCGCGAACGCAGCATGATCACGCTGACGGCGCTGGTCGCGCACGGCCACTACGAGGAGCTCGCGATGCACGTGCGGGCGGCACGGCGCAACGGGCTCACGCCGGACGAGATCGGTGCGGTGCTGCTGCAGACGGCCGTGTACTGCGGGGTGCCCGCGGCCAACTCGGCGTTCGCCACGGCTCAGCGGGTGCTGGCGCAGGAGGAGGGGGAAGCGGAGAGGGAAGCGGAGCCGAAGTGACGGCCGCGGACACGGACCGACTTCTGTATGCGGACGTCGCATACGAAAGACGTATGCGGTCTACCGCAGCCCGCGTCCCCGCTCCAGCACCTCCCGCGCCCGTGCCACCAGCCCGTCCGCCCCGCACGACCGTGCCAGCGCCAGGCCCCGGTTGAGCTCGGCGACCGAACGGGCGGCGATGCCGTACTCGACGCGGGCGGCCGCATGTTCGTACTGGCAGGGTGAGGCCTCCAGGTAGGCGACGGCCTGGGCGGCGAGGCGGACCGCGCGCCGGCCGGTCTCCAGGGCGGCGGCGCAGCGCAGGGCCTCACCTATGGCGGTGTCCGTGCCGAACCGCTCCGCCTGCCGGCGGGCGTCGGTGGCGAGCCGGGCGGCGCGGGCCGGGTCCTCGGTGGCCAGGGCCCGGGCGAGGTCGAGGGCCCACGGGACCATCACCGGATTGTGGTGGCCGCGCGCGTCCGCCGCCTTCTCCGCGGCCTCCAGTTCGTTGACGCCTTCCTTCGTGCGGCCGACGGCGAGCAGCAGCCGGCCGCGTACGGACCGCGGGTCGGGCAGCACGATGGTGGACGGGTACGGCGGCGCGAAGCCGTACTGTTCGGCGACTTCCCAGGCTTCCTCGGCGTGCCCGCGGGCGAGCAGCGTGTCGACCAGGTTGCACGTGGCCGACCAGTACAGCGGCAGGCCGCGGCCGACGCGTTCGGCGATGCGCAGCGACTCCCGCAGGGACGTCTCCGCCTCCCGGAGCCGGCCGCGTCTGCGGTGGCCGAGGCCGAGGTAGGCGTGGGCCAGGGCGAGGTGGCCGCCGCTCCAGCCGGCGGTCTCGTAGGTGCGCAGGGCGTCCGTGTAGAGCGCCTCGGCGCGGTCGAGGCGGTCGGTGTAGGCGTAGGAGTTGGCCAGCATCAGCAGCAGTTCGATGCCCCACTCGGTGTCGGTCCAGCCGAGTCCGGGCGCGAGGCGGCCGTTGACCAGGGCCCGGTCGGAGAGTTCGACGACCTCCTCGGCGTTCTCACCGTGGGTCAGGGCGTCGAAGCCGCGCAGGATCAGCAGGGCGCGCTCGGCGTTGTCCCGGCCGGTGCAGGTGCGGGCGAGTTCGGCGAGGCTCTCGGAACGGCCGGGCGTGGCCGCCTCCCCGGCGTGCAGGCACTCCCACATGAAGTGCACGGCCTGCAGCCGGAGTTTGGCGGGCCCCGGTTCCTGCCGGGCGGCCTCCGCCTCGACGGTGCGGATGGCCTCCTCGAGCTGGTCGTTGTGGAGCAGGGCCTGGGAGAGGCGGATCACGGCGTCGATGCGCTTCTCGCCCACGAGGCCGGGCATGGCCAGGGCGGTCTGCAGGTGGTCGATGGTGATCGCGGGTGCGGTCAGCAGGGTGGCGCAGCCCAGTTCGTACAGGACGTGTGGATGGATGTCGGGCAGGGGCGGCTCGACCAGGGCGCGTTCCAGGCAGCGGCGGGCCGCGTCGGGCGCGCCGACGGCGAGGTGTTCGCGGGCCGCCTCGCGCAGTTGCTCGACGAGTTCCTCGTCGTCGTCGGGGTGCACTTCCAGCAGGTGCCGGGAGGCCGCGGCGGCACCGCGGCCGGATTCGGTGACGACCTGGGCGGCGATGCCGTGCATGGCGGTGCGCATCGCGGGCGGGATGGAGTTGTAGACGGCGGAGGCGATGAGCGGGTGGACGAACTCCAGCTCGCCGTCGTCCGGGCCGGCGGCGGCGGGGTCGGGTTCGGTGAGGATGCGGGCGCTCACCAGCTGTTCGGCGCAGCGCAGGGCGTCGTCCTCGCGCATGGTGGCGAGCTGGGAGACCAGGTCGACGGTGATGCCGGTGCCGAGGATGGCCGCCGCCCAGGCGAACGTGGTCGCGTCGGTGCCGAGGCCCTCCAGGCGGGCGACGAGTCCGCCGCCGCGGGAGGAGCGGTTCAGGGCGCGCAGTTCACCGGCGTGGGTCTCGACGGGTTCGAACTCGCTGTCCTGCACCTTGGCGAGGAGTTCGACGGTCTCGTACGGGTTTCCGCCGGTGACGGCCCACACCTCGCGGCAGAACGGGGCGTCGGCGTGCCGGCCGAGGGTGGCGCGGGTGAGACCGGCGGTGGCGTCGGGGGTGAGGGCGCTGAGGTTGTTGACACGGTCGCCGCGGCCGCGGCGACCGTGTCGAGGTGACGGGCGCCGTCGCCGCTGACCTCGCCGGGCCGGCGGGCGACGACGACCAGTACGGACAGGTCGTCGAGGCGTTCGGCGAACGCGGCGAGCCAGCGCAGGGTCTCCTGGTCGGCCCAGTGCGCGTCGTCGATCAGCAGCACGAGGGGCCAGCACCGCTTGGCCAGCCTGCGGACGGCGGCGACCAGTCCGTCGCACACGCCCTGCGGATCGGCGTGGCCCTCGCCGGGTTCCGCTATGCCGAGGGCGGGGCCGGCGATGTCGTACCAGTCGCCGAGGTATTCGCGGGCCTCCTCGGGCAGCAGGGAGACCAGCGCGGGCTGGAGCAGCTGCCGTACCACGTTGAAGGGGACGGACCTCAGCGTCTCGCCGCCGCGGGTGGACCACACGGTGCAGCCGCGGCGTTCGGCGATCCGGCGGATCTCGGCCAGCAGCGCCGTCTTGCCCAGGCCCGCCTCGCCCCGGAACACCAGCAGGCGCCCGGAGGACGAGCGGTCGGCGCACAGGGCGTCGAGCGCCCGCGTGACGACGGCGATCTCCGCGTCGCGCTCCCACAGGGAAGCCGAGGCGGCCACCGGGGGCCGTGCCTCCGTCATCACATTCCCTCCCCAAATTCGCTCGAACGACGTACCGATCTCGAGCGTAGCCGTCCGGTGGGCCGGGGGGAGGCGGGTCGGCGCAGCTGTTGCCGTGACGGGTGAACGGCGGTGCGGCGGTGCGACGCCCAGCGGCCCCGACCAGTGCCCGGGCGAGCCGACGGACCGTCAGCACATGACCGCCGGGCCGGTCCCGGGGCCGCGGATGCGGGGGCTTCTCATCCGTCTTTCACCGACGCCTCATACGGTGGGGTCATGACGCAGGTGACTCCTCCCGGGTGGTACCCCGATCCCGGGCAGACAAGTGACGGTCCCGCCACCGAGCGCTGGTGGGACGGCAAGGCATGGACGGAACAGACCCGTCCCGCCGGGTCGGCCACCGTATGGGGTCCCCCGGCTCATTCGCCGGCCGCCGGGCCGTATCCGGCCCACCCGGCCCACCCGGCCTATCCCGCCCATCCGCCCGCCCCGCCGCGCCGCGGTCTGCGGACGGGCATAGCGGTCGCCGTGGCGGCCGCGGTCCTCGCGAGCATCGGGGTCGGCGTGTACGCGCTCTCCGGGAACGGCGGCGGCGACCGCGCCGGGTCGCGGCAGGGCTCCGGCGGACCGGGCGGCCCCGGCGGCCCCGGCGGGCAGGGCGGCTCCGAGGGCCAGGGCGGGCCGTTCGGCGGGCCGGGTGGCGGCTCGGGCGGCGGGCCGGGCGGCGGCTCGGATGGCGGCTCGGGCGGCGGGCCGGGCGGCCAGTCGCCCTCGCCCGGTGAGTCCGGGGCGCCCAAGGTCAAGGGCGGCGGCACGATCAGCGACCCGTTCAACGGGATCAGCATGCGGGTACCGGACGGCTGGACCGGGGAGACGCTCTCCGGGGGCGTGCAGGTGACCTCCGACGACTCCTACAAGTGCCCGGGCGACACCTCCAAGAGCTGCACCGCGGGCGGCGCCTACTCGGCGCCCGCACTGCTGCTGCGCAGCGAGGGCGACACGGCCGAGGAGGTCGCCAAGGCGGACATCGCGGCGAACGCCAAGCAGTCCTACGGCGGTACCACCTACGGCAGCATCACCTCCCACAAGGTGCTGGCCTCCAAGGCGGTCACCGTGGCCGGGCAGAAGGGTTACCTGGTCCGCTGGCAGGCGGTCACCAGCAAGGGCGCCGACGGCTACGTCGAGTCGCTCGCCTTCCCCTCGCCCGCCGATCCGCGGCAGATCGTCGTGGTGCGCTTCGGCGTCGACGTCGGGCAGAAGGCGTCGGTCATCGACGAGATCACCAAGAGCATCAAGGTGTCGTCGGGCGGCGGCAACGGGCAGAACGTCTGACCCGCCGGTCCGCCCCGCACAGGAGCCGGGCCGGACAGCGGGCCGGGTGGGGCGCCTCTCCGCTCAAGAGGCACCCCACCCGGCCGGGGTGCGCCGCCCCCGTCCCCACGGTGCGGCGCCGGCAGGCCACCGTCCAGTCATCCCGTGGACGGCGGCCTGGTCTCAGGTCAGCCCGAGCGCGGGCAGCACGGCGGCCTCCACGAACCGCAGCAGGTAGTCGGAGTCGGCGTACCGGCCGCACAGCACGGGCCGCACGCGCAGCACGCCGAACATCATCGCCGGCACGTACTCCAGCGCCGGGTGATCGGCCCGCACCTCGCCCCGCTCGACACCGCGCCGGATCATCTCCTGGAGCGCGGCGATCTCGGGGTCGACGAGCGTCTCGCGCAGCGCCTGCTGCAGTTCCGGGTCCTGCGTGACCGCGTGCCCCAGAGCCTGCAGCAGCCGGGTGTCCTTGCCCGACCAGTCGCCCGCGGCGAGCGCGGCCCGGCGCAGGTCCTCGGCGAGCGATCCGGTGTCGATCCCGGCGAAGCGCACCTCGCGGCTGGCGCGCAGGGCCGCCGCCACGAACTGGGGCTTGGTCTTCCACTGCCGGTAGAGCGTGGACTTGCTGCACCGCGTGCTGGCGGCGACCCCTTCCATGGTGACGGAGTCGTAGCCGCACGCGCGGATCTGCTCGAGCACGGCGTCGAAGAACTCCCGCTCACGCGCGGGCGTGATCTTGGAGCGGCGCGCGGCGGCGACCGTCTCCGGTCCGTCCGCGGCCTGCGCGGCCTGCGCGGCCTGCGACGTCATGTGCTCTTCTCCTCACTCGTGGCGCGGTCACTCAGGTAACGCGGTCACTCCCGTGCGCGGTTTCCCGAAACCCGTATCCAGTGTGTCCTACGTCAACCGATACGCCAGTGTACCGGTACCCGACCGTATCGGTACTCTGCCGTATCGGTACACTGGCGTATCGGTACGGAGACGTATCGCGAAGAGCCGGCACCACCATCAGCGAAGGGGGCGGGGATGAACGCCCGAACCGCGCCTGCGGAAGCGGACGCCGACGCCACGGCGCGGCCGCCGGTCGTCCGTGAGCTCCTGCTCGTGACGGGGCTCTTCCTCGTCTA
This sequence comes from Streptomyces sp. NPDC004542, assembly GCF_040610035.1. Taxonomy (NCBI): domain Bacteria; kingdom Bacillati; phylum Actinomycetota; class Actinomycetes; order Kitasatosporales; family Streptomycetaceae; genus Streptomyces; species Streptomyces sp. NPDC004542. The sequence goes on along the minus strand of NZ_JBEXLP010000044.1, from coordinate 43,597 downwards.
CAAGCTCGGCCGGCAGCTGGCCACCGGCCACACCGGTCAGGCGCTGCACAACGCCCGCCGCGTGTGGCACCTGGAACGGGCCGCGCAGCTGCCCGGCGAGGGCGCGGTGCAGTCCGCGCTGCTGCACGGCGACACCCTGGTCCGCCTGGCGAACACCTACTACGCGACCGTCCACTTCCCGGCCACCGCCGCCTTCCTGGTCTGGCTGTACCTGCGGCGGCCCGCGCACTACCTCTGGGCCCGCCGGGTCCTCGCCGCTATCACGGCCGCCGCCCTCGTACTGCCCTTCACGTTCCCGCTGGCCCCGCCGCGCATGCTGGCCGCGACGGGGCTGGTCGACACCGCTCGCGTCTACGGCCCTTCCGTCTACGGTCCACCGCAGACCGACCACCTCTCCAACCAGTACGCCGCGATGCCCTCGCTGCACTTCGGCTGGGCCCTGATGGTGGCCGTCGGACTGATCGTGGCCACCCGGTCGCGCCTGCGCCCGCTGTGGCTGCTGCACCCGCTGGTGACCCTGCTGGTGATCGTGGGCACGGCGAACCACTACTGGCTCGACGCGATCGCCGCGACGGCCCTGCTCGGCGCGGTACTCGCCCTGGTCCGCCCGCCGCACCGCACCCCGAACGGAGCGAGTGCGCCGCACGCACGGCGCGGCGGCCGGGGAGGCCGCCGGCCGCTGCCGGTGTCCCCCGAGGCGCCCGTCCTGGCCGGAGCGGGCCGGTGAGCGCCGACCTGATCGCCGTCGCCCTGTCCCTGGTCTCGGCCGTCGCCTACGCCGCGGCCGCCGTCGCCCAGGAGCGGCTCGCCGCGCGGGCTCCGGGCTCCGGCCTGCGGCAGCTTCCGGCGAGCGGCGCGTGGTGGTCCGCGGTCGGGTTGAACGCGGGCGGCGCGCTGCTGCACGTGGTGGCCCTCGAGTACGGTCCGCTGACGGTGGTCCAGCCGCTCGGCGCGCTCACTCTGGTCGCGGCCGTGCCGCTGGGGGCGCGGGCCGCCGGGCGGCGGGTCAGCCCGGTCGAGTGGCGCGGCACCGCGTTCACGCTGCTGGGGCTGGCGGCCGTGCTGGCCGCCGCCTCGGGCCCGGCCCCCGAGCAGGTGCTGAGCCTGACGCAGGCGCTGGCGGTCGCCGGTACGACGGCTGCGCTGATCGGCCTGCTGGCGCGGCCCGGTGCCCGGCCGGGTCTGCGGCACGCGACGGCGTCCGGCTTCGCCTCGGGCGTGGCGTCGGCGCTCACCCAGACCGTGACGGTCGCGGCGACGGGCCGGTCCGCGGACGGGCCGGGTGTCGGGGTCGCCGGGGCCGTCGGGGTCGCGCTGCTCGTCGCCGCGTTCGCCACCGGCGGGCTGCTGCTGGCGCAGACGGCCTACCGGGGCGGTCTGGGCGCCCCGCTGGCGGTGGTGACCCTGGCCAACCCGGTCGCGGCCGCGGTGATCGGGCTCACCCTGCTCGGCCAGGGACTCCGGGGCGGCACTGCCGGGGTCCTGCTGGCGCTGGCCGGGGCGGGGCTGGCCTCCTGGGGGGTGGTGCTGCTGACCCGGGCGACTCCCGCGGCCGGGCCCGCCACCGACGACGGCGCCGAACACCCGGTGGCGGCGGTGCTGGCGCTGGAGCCGGGCACGGCGTCGCTCGAACCGGCGTTGGTGCCACGCCAGCAGCCGGAGCCGGGACGGCTCAGCCCGCTCTAGGGGGAAACACCCGTTATGTCTTCTGCGGTCCTGCAACGGGGCCGCTGGCCTCCGGGCCCGGCGGCCGGTGCGCGCGGAACGCCGTGCGCACCGACCGCCGTCGCCGGTATACCGTCGGCGAGGATCAGCCCAGTCCCCGCGCGTCCTGCTTCAGCGCGGTGTCGACGGTCAGCGCCGTCGCCACCACGAGGCTGAGCAGCGGCTCGGGCAGCTGGTAGTGGATCTGCAGGACGTAGTTGTCCGCGGTCGTGAACAGCGTCTTGGCGAGGCCTTCCCAGGTCTTGGTGATCCGGGCGACCTCGTTGTCCGCGTGGTCGACGATGGCGAAGTTCCACGCCCGCCAGTTCTCCGCCTTGATGGCGCCGACCTTCTGACCGCCGGCGTTCATCGCGAAGTTGATCTTGCCGATCATGTTCTGCTGGACGATCTCGCCCACCGGCGAGCCGTCCGGGCGCTGCACGATCACCTTGGACTTGAAGATCTTCGCGGGCCGGGTCAGCAGCAACTGCGGCTGTCCGAAGGCGTCCCGGATCTCCAGCTTGTGCGTCATGAACTGGTCGAGGCTGGAGACGAAGCGGATGATCTTCTTGATGATCCCCTGGCCGACCTGTACGACCGAGCCGATCTCCTTGCCGTTCTGATCCATGACCTTGTACTCGTTGGTCAGCTCGATCAGCTTGGCCTTCTGGTTCACCACCAGGACCGGCTCGGTGAACAGGCTGCCGCCGCCGGGGCCGCCGCCGGCCACTCCGGCCTGCTGCTGGACCTGACGCTGCACACGGGCGTCACCGGCGGCCTGCTGCGGAACGGCCGCCGGCGGGGCGGCCTGCTGGGCGCCGCCCTGGTCCGGGCCGGTGTGATCGGTCCACTGCACGCCGTCCCAGTAACGGAGCGTCCGGGGCGCACCGTGCGGATCGGGGTACCAGCCTGCAGGAGTGTTCGATTGCGTGGTCACCGGGGCACACTACCCTGAGCCGACCGGTACCTGACCAGTCACCACGTTGCGGTATTCATCGCCCGTTCGCTCCGTCACTCCGTGACGATCGCCGGGTCACTGACACCGGGACGCCCGTTCTCGACATGTCCGGCGAAGCGCCGCAGGAACGTCGGGTCGGCGTCGGAGGTGACGGTGAGGTCGTACCAGCGGCGGCTCGCCGTGAGGTCCACCGTGAGCCGGACGCGTGCCCCCGGCCGCACGGTGACCTTCCGCGGCCGTCCGCCGTAGCCGTTCGCCAGCCGCAACCGGGCCGTGCCGGAGCCCTGGTTGGTGAAGGCCAGCTCGATGCCGTCGCCCGCGTGCCGGGCGGTGACCTCCGCTCCCGCGGTCTTCCCCGGGCCCTTGAAGACGCGCAGGAAGCCGTTCGGGCCGTGCACGCTCAGATGGTGCGAGCCGCCGGAGCGGGCGGAGTCCCAGGTACCGGAGACCGACGTGCCGGCCTCGGTGGTGTAACTCCAGGGCCCGTCGGCGCGGTTGCCGGAGGTGACGAGGAAGGCGGCGCCCGCGTGGGCACCGGAGGCGAAGGTGAGCGTGAGCCCGCCGATCGCCGGGTCCGCCGAACCGTCCACGACGGGCGCGTACCTCAGCGGCCGGGTGGGCCGGTGCCCGCGCTCCTGCCTGGGCAGGGCGCCACTCGCGGGCGGGGCCGGCACATAGTCGGGGTGGCGGTCGCGGTCCGGGGGCCGGTAGCCGGCGGTGTCCGGCAGGGCGACCGGCCGGGTGTCCGCGCGGGAGAAGTCGAAGGCCGAGGTCAGGTCGCCGCAGACGGCGCGCCGCCAGGGCGAGATGTTCGGCTCGTGCACGCCGAAGCGGCGCTCCATGAACCGGATGACCGAGGTGTGGTCCATCGTCTCCGAGCAGACGTAACCCCCCTTGCTCCAGGGGGAGACGACGAGCATCGGCACCCGCTGCCCCAGCCCGTAGGGCCCGGCGACATGGCCGCTGTCGCCCTTGAACAGGTCGGGCCCGGCGTCGGCCGTCGAGCTGCCCTGCGCGGCGGAGGCCGGCGGGTAGGGCGGTACGACGTGGTCGAAGAAGCCGTCGTTCTCGTCGTAGGTGAGGAACAGGGCCGTCCTCGCCCACACCTCCGGGTCGGCGGTGAGCGCGTCGAGGACCTGGGAGACGTACCAGGCACCGTAGTTGGCGGGCCAGTTGGGGTGCTCGGTGAAGGCCTCGGGGGCGACGATCCAGGAGATCTGCGGCAGCTTGCCGTCCTTGACGTCGGCCTTCAGCCGGTCGAAGAAGCCTTCGCCCCTGCGGGCGTCGGTGCCGGTGCGGGCCTTGTCGTACAGCGGGTCACCGGGCTTCGCGTCCTGGTACTGCTTGAAGTACAGCAGGGAGTTGTCGCCGTAGTTGCCGCGGTAGGCGTCCGGGATCCAGCCCCAGGAGCCGCTCGCGTCGAGGCCGTCGCCGACGTCCTGGTAGATCTTCCACGAGACCCCGGCCTTCTCCAGGCGCTCGGGGTAGGTGGTCCAGCTGTAGCCGGCCTCCTCGTTGCCGAGCACCGGGCCGCCGCCCTTGCCGTCGTTGCCCGTGTACCCCGTCCACAGGTAGTAGCGGTTCGGGTCGGTGGAGCCGATGAACGAGCAGTGGTAGGCGTCGCAGATGGTGAACGCGTCGGCGAGCGCGTAGTGGAAGGGGATGTCCGCACGCGTCAGGTACGCCATGGTCGTGGCGCCCTTGGACGGCACCCACGTGTCGTACCTGCCCTGGTCGAAGGCGGCGTGCCCGTCGTTCCAGCCGTGCGGGAGATCCTGGATGAACGCGAGGCCCAGGTCGTCGGCGTCGGGGTGGAACGGCACCAGGTCCTTCGTGCCGTCCGACTGGTACCACACCGGCTTCCCGTCCTGGCGGGTCACCACCGGACGCGGGTCGCCGAAGCCGCGGACGCCGCTGAGCGAGCCGAAGTAGTGGTCGAAGGAGCGGTTCTCCTGCATGAGGACGACGATGTGCTCGACGTCCTCGATCGACCCGGTGCGGTGGTGGGCGGGCAGCGCGGCGGCCCGCTGGATGCTGCTGGACAGCGCGGTGAACGCCGCGGTCGCGCCCGCGAGTTGGAGGAATCGACGCCGGTTGGCTTCGGGCATGGCTGAGGGACCTCTCATCCTGGCGTACGGGATGGCCGGAACGTGGCGGATGATGCGCGGTGCGAGTGTTCCAAGAGCACCGAACGTCAGGGAAGGACCCGGTGGCGGCGACGTGACCGGCGCGGGTACGCGAGGCCAAGACCTCGCCAAGAAGTCCCCGCGCCCGGATCCGGGCCGGACATCGGACGTTCCGGTACCCGGGGGTCAGCTCAGGATCGTGCGGCGTCGCTCCCGGTCCTGGTCGAGAGCGGCCAGCGCCCGGCGGGCGTCCGCCACGAGATGGGGCGAGTTCCAGGCGAGCGCGGTGCGTTCCGCGAGCGCGTAGTTCTCGGCAGCGGCCCGGTCTTCGCCCGTGAGCCGGTACAGATCTCCGAGGGCCTGCGCCAGGGGACGGGTCACGTAGGCGCCTCCGGCCACGGCACCGAGCTGGTGCCGGAGGGGCAGCAGGTGCTCGATCAGCGCGTTTGCCGCGTCCACGTCCCTGCGCAGGGTCACCAGTTGGGCACGGAAGTCGAGTTCCATGCCGTAGAGGTGATCGGTCATGATCTTCGGGCTGAGCTGCACCTCACCGGCCTCGTCGAGCCTGCCGAGCCGGGCCAGTATGACGGCCAGTGCCGCCCCGACCGGAGCCCCGACGGATTCGTACGCGTCGCGCATCGCGCGCTCGGCCTCCGCCAGTCGCCCCTGGGCGAGCCGCACGGTGATCCGGCCCAGCATGACCATGCTCGCCGCGTGATGTGTGCCGACCCTCTGCAGGACGCTCTGCGCCTTCGCGTAGTCGGCCTCCGCCACGTCGAAGCGGCCGGCGGCCGCCTCCAGCATGGCGGAGGTCACCGTGTTGAGGCCCTGCGCCCACTGCAGCCCGTAGCGGCGCGCGATCCTCACTCCTTCCGCCACGTGCCGGCGCACCGCCGCCGGATCGTTGCGGGTGGCGGCGGTCATGCCGTCCAGGTGCTCACAGACCCAGCGGTAGGCGGGAAGGTCGTTCGCGTCGGCGAGCTGCCGCAGCTCCGCCACGAGCGGCGGCCGGGCGGCGGCATGCACCTCATGGGGCAGCAGTCTGGCCGAGGTCATCAAGGCCGCCGCGAGCAGCCGCGGTTCGCCGTGGGTGCGGGCGATCGCCAACTGGGTGCGGGCGGCGTCGAGGGCCCGCGGCGCGTCCTCGGTGGCGACCACGTCGACGAGTACCTGCAGCACCCGGGCGCGTGTGGCGTCGTCGAGGCCGGGATCGGCGGCCAGCTGCTCCAGGCGGGGCAGCGACGTGCGGTCGTAGAAGGCCTCCAGGCGGCTGCGCCAGGGAGAAGGTTCGGTCCAGGCACCGTAGACGGCCGCGGCCAGGTCGCCCCGGTCGGCCTGTTCGGCGAGTCTCACCGCCTGGTTGCGGGTGTGGAGGGCCGCCTCCGTGGAACCGGCCCGGATCTGCGCGCCCAGCAGCCGCACCAGCAGCCCCACGGTCCGGTCGGGCTGTCCGTGCGTCTCGGCCGAGGAGGTGGTGTGCACGTCGATGGCCTGCTGGATCAGTTCCACGGCGCTGTCGTGGGCGTAGCGCTGCTCGGCCGCCTTCGCCGCGCGCAGCGCGTAGTCGATGGCCATGGGGGCGTCCGTGGTGTTGCCGGAGCGGGCGAAGTGGTGGGCCAGCGCGGCGAAGTCGTCCGGCCGGTGCTCGCGCAGCACCCGCGCGATGCGGGCGTGCAGACGGGCACGCCGTACGCCGGGCAGGTCGGTGTACACGGTGTCACGGACCAGGGCGTGGACGAACCGGACCCGGCCGGGACGCACCTCGGTCAGGAGGTCCGCGGACAGTGCCGCGTCCAGTCCCTTCAGTACGTGCTCCTCGTCGGCGTCCGCCGCGGCCAGGAGGTTCACATCGGCCTCCAGACCGACGGCGGCCGCCAGTTGGAGCGACGACCGGGCCGCGGCGGGCAGGAGTGCCAGCCGCCTGCGGAGAACGTCACGCACGCCCTGCGGGACCTCGGAGACCGCGACCAGGGCGCCCTCGCTGGCCAGGAGCCGGGCGCTTTCCAGGACGTAGAACGGGTTGCCGCCGGTCCGTTCGGCCAGCGCCCTGACCGTGTCAGCGTCGACGGGGCCGCCGCACACGGCCCCGACCACGGCGGCGACGTCGTCCGGCGGCAGGCCGCCGACGAAGACCCGGCAGGGAGCTTTGCGGGCGAGCACCGCCAGGGTCTTCGTCAGGTGCTCCCCCGGCTCTGCCGGGCGGTAACTGGCGATGAGGAGCAGGGGGACGCCGTCCATCGCCGCCACCTCGAGCAGGGCGAGTGTCTCGCTGTCCGCCCGGTGGAGGTCCTCGATGACGACCGCCAGCGGCGACCTGGCCGCCACGGCCCGCAGCCACTGGGTGAACGCGAGGTGCATCCGGAAGCGACCCGCGGCCGCCGCGTCACGGTCCTTGACGGTCGTGTCCGCCGGCTCACGCAGCAGGACCGCGAGTTCCTCGGGCCGGGCGGGAGGCACCTGCCGGGCGAGCTCGCCGAGCGCTTCCACCCAGGCCCAGGCCGGTGGCGCGCCCTCGTACTCGGGGCAGCGCCCGACGACGACCCGCCATCCGCCGGCGCGCAGTCTCGTGCCGATCTGCTCCATGAGCGCGGTCTTGCCCGCACCGGCCTCACCGGTCACCAGAACCGTGCCGCCCCCGGTACGGGCGGCCCGCGCCGCGGCGTCCACGGCGGCCAGCTCGCTCTCCCTGCCGACGAAGAGATGCCGCCGCCCCCGCAGGTGTTCGGCCGCGGCAGGGTCGAGCAGCCCCGGGTCGGCGGTGGCGGACATCGTTTCCGCGGGCGGGTCGCCGTGCGGGAACGTGCGCAGCGGATCGACCCGTTGCGCCAGGACCGCCTGCTCCAGTTCGCGCAGGGCGGGGCCGGGATCACAGCCGAGTTCCTCCCGCAGCACTGCCGCGGCGCGGCGCAGGGAGGCCAGGGCGTCGGCCTGCCGGCCGCATTGCCACTGGGCGAGCGCGAGCAGGCGCCAGCCCTCCTCGCGCAAGGGGCGTTCACCGGTGAGTGCCTCCGCGGCCAGCACCGCCTCGGCCGCGCGGCCGGCCCGGAGGTCGGTAGCGACCGCCAGCTCACGTGCCTCGGCCCGCAGTTCGGTCAGCCGGGCCACTTCCGGGGCCGCCCACAGTTCGGTGGCGTGTTCGGCGAAGGCCGGTCCCTGCCACCACCCGAGCGCCTCGGTGAGCAGCCGCCGGGCCTCCTCGACCGGTGCGTCACGGGCCCGGCTCACCCAGGCCTCGAAACGCCAGGCGTCCACGGCTTCTTCGGGCAGCCGCAGCGCATAGCCGGGAGGAGCGGTGAGCAGGATCGACGAGGGAGCGCGCGGCGGACGGTCCGGTTCCAGGAGCCGGCGCAGATTCGACACGTAGGCGTGCAGGGATGCCTTCGCCTTGGCGGGCGGTGTTCCCCGCCACAGCTCGTCCGTCAGCCGCTCGGCCGGCACGACGGCGCCCCGGGCCGCCAGCAGCAGCGACAGCACGGTCCGCTGCCGCGACGCACCCAGCGCGACCGGTTCTCCCCGCACCTCTGCGCCCAGCGAACCCAGAACGCGGATAAGCAACACACCGGGAAGATTAGCCGAGTCGCGACACACGGCCGTCACCAGGAAATGAACGCATCATCAGATCTCCTCGGCCCGCTTCGGGCCCTGCCGCCCAGCCGAACGGTCGTCCGTGACAGTGACCGTGTGCGGCTCCGGGACGGGTTCGTCGGCTGGGGTGCCGGCGCCAAGATTCACCGCCGAATGTCGGGAAGTTGTCGTCTTCCTGTCGGCGTCCGGTACCACTTGCCGGCTTCTTCGCAGGCCGCCGGAGCCGGTCTGCCGCAGTTCCTACGATGGCCACCATGTGTGCGTACGTTGTGGTCGCGGACGACGACCCCAAGCAGGCCGATCTCATCCGCCGTTACCTGGAGCGGGAAGGCCATTCGGTCGGTGTCGTCCACGACGGCCGGGCCGCCCTGGACGAGATCCGGCGGCGGATGCCCGATCTCGTGGTGCTGGACTGGATGATGCCGCGCACGGACGGCCTGGACGTGTGCCGGGTGCTGCGCAGGGAGTCCGACGTCCCGGTCCTGATGCTCACCGCGCGCGCGGAGGAGGACGACCTGCTGCTCGCCCTCGACCTGGGCGCCGACGACTACCTGACCAAGCCGTGCAGCCCGCGCGAACTGGTCGCCCGGGTCCGTACCCTGCTCAGGCGGGCCGGTCACACGGCCGCCCCCGGTGCCGGGTTCGCCGCCCGGCGGGACGAGCCGGTGTTCGTCGTGGGTTCGCTCGTGGTCGACCCCGCCCGGTTCGAGGTCCGGGTGGACGGGCGGCTGACCGACTGCACTCCCGGCGAGTTCCGCGTGCTCGAGGTGCTGGCCTCGGCTCCGGGCCGGGTGTTCACGAGGAAGCAGGTGCTGGAGCACCTGCACGGCATCGACCGCTATGTCACGACCCGCACGGTCGACGGGCACATCATGAACCTGCGCCGCAAGATCGAGCGCGATCCGGCCCGGCCCGAGCGGCTGCTGACGGTCTACGGCGTCGGCTACAAGATCGCCGAAGTGCGTTCCCCGGACGGGTCCGAGGGCGGGACCGGTTCCCGTGCGAGGTGACATACCGCTGCACAGGAGTCTGCGGTCGCGACTGCTGGCGCTGTCCGCTCTGGTCTCCCTGTGCTCGATCGCCGCGACGGCCTGGCTCGTCGTCAGCCTCACCGCCGTCGCCATCGGCCGTGAGCGCGGCCGGGCCCTCAACGACGACGCGCGGATCTACGACACGCTCGTCGGGTTCGCGGCCACGCACCCGGACTGGAGCGGGGTCGGGCCGACGATCCGCGCCCTGTCCGAGCGGACCGGGCGCCGTATCACGCTGACCGATGTGGACCGCCACCTGCTGGCGGACTCCGGGGGAGGGAGCCCGAGGACGGCCAGGTCGCTGCCGTCGACGGCGTCGGCGACGGTCGACGCGTTCGCCGTGGACACCACACTGGCACCCCGTCGCGACGGCACACTCTCCGACCGCATCGATCCGCGCGCCGTCGGCCCCTTCCGGCTGACCGGCCGGGAGAGGACCACGCTGGAGACCGAGGCGTCCCGGGTCGCCCGGTGCTTCCGCGGCCCCGGACAGACCTTGAGCGTCGAGGTCGTCCGAAAGCCCAACGGGCGGCCGGAGATCGAGCTCGGCGGCCACCCCCTGGTCGCGGGCGACCGGTGCGAGGTCGACCGCCTGCTGACGCGCACCGCCACGGAGAGCCGGGCGCTGACTCAACTGGGCCGGCTCGTCAACGGCTGCCTCGCCGCCCGTCACGCCCCGTCGGTGCAGCTCGCCGACGACCTCACCTGGATCGCCGCCACCGCCCGCGGCACTCCCGACCCGCGGGCGGTGGCGACCTGTCTGCCCACCGCCCGGCGCGAGCAGCTCGACCCCTACGTGGCGCCGCCCGCGCTGCTCTTCGCCACCGCGCCCGACCGGAAGATCACCACGTTCTTCGACCTCTCCGACGCCAACCGCATGCGGATCGCCGGAGCAACCGTCACGGTGCTGCTGCTCACCATGACGGTCACCTACGTCGCCGGCACCCGCATGGTCGGGCCGCTGCGGGCCCTGACCGGCGCGGCCCGGCGGATGGCGGAAGGCGACCAGGACGCGCGTGTGGAGGTGACCGGCGACGACGAGTTCGGCAGGCTCGCCGCGGCGTTCAACCTGATGTCGAGCAGGCGTCAGGAACTGGAGCGACTGCGCCGGGCGCTGGTGAGCGACGTCGCCCATGAACTGCGCACGCCGCTCAGCAACGTACGGGGCTGGCTGGAGGCCGTCGAGGACGGTGTCGTGCCCGCGGACGAGAGCGTCATCTCCTCGCTGCTGGAGGAGGCGGTGCTCCTCCAGCACATCATCGACGACCTGCGCGACCTCTCGGCGGCCGACGCCGGCGCGCTCACGATCCACCCGGAGGAGGTCGACGCGGGCGCGCTGCTCGCCCAGGTCGCCCGCGCCCACCAGGGCAGCGCCGGCTCCGCGGGAGTGGAGCTGCGGGTGCGGGCCCAGGAGGAGGGGTCCCGGCTGTACGCCGACCCCGTGCGGCTGCGCCAGGCGATCGGGAACCTCGTGTCCAACGCCATCCGGCACACGCCCGCCGGCGGCACGGTCACCCTGTCCGCCCACCGGGAGGGCGGCGAGGTGGTGTTCGGCGTCGAGGACACCGGATCCGGCATCGGCGCGGACGACCTGCCCAAGGTCTTCGACCGTTTCTGGCGGGCGGAGAAGTCACGGAGCCGGCGGGGCGGGGGAAGCGGGCTGGGCTTGTCCATCGTCCGCAAGCTCGCCGAGGCGCACGGCGGCAGCGCGCACGCGTCGAGCGTGCCCGGCAGGGGATCGGTGTTCTCCCTCAGACTGCCCGCCCGGGAACCGGGCGGCCCGGTCCGGCCGCCCGTCTGAGCCCCGCACCGGACCCGCGCCGGACCCGCGCCGGATCGGCATCGCACCGGCAACGCTTCCTGACGGTCTCCCGACACACGCCGCGCAGGATCGGCCCCATGACCCACTTCTTCGACACTCCCGGCCACGGCCGGGTGCTCGGCGCCGCCTGCCTCCTCGCGGGCGGCCTCCTGCTCACCGGCTGCGGCGGCTCGGGCGACTCGGGCGGCGACGGTCCGACGCGGCACGGCGTGGCCTCCCTGGAGAGCGGTGCCCCGGCCGGAAAGGCGACCGCGAGCGCAGCGCCGTCCCCCGACGACGGCCGCCCCCAGCTGCGTCTCGACAGCTCGGACGCCGAACGCGACCGCTACTGGCACATCTACGCCGGATGCCTCAAGGACCACGGGCACCGCATGCTCACGGCCCGTGGCCCGGACTCCATCGACGACACCGACCACAGCGCCACCGCCAAGGCGGCCGTCAAGGCCTGCGCGGACGAACTGCCGCTCCAGCCGCCCGAGATGGACCGGACGACGAACCCGCACTACGACGACGACTACCGGGCCTACGTGAAGTGCCTGAACGGCAAGGGGCTCAAGGTCACCGCGCTGCCCGACAACTCCGGCTGGACGTACGACGGCAACACCACGATGAGCGCCACCGAGCAGAGCAAGGCCGACAAGAACTGCACCCTGGAGGCGTTCGGTGGCAAGAAGCAGTAGGACCGCCGCCGCGGTGAGCGTCCTGCTGGCCGTCGGCGCCGCGGGGGCCGGCGCGTGGGTGTGGAGCGACACGCACCCGGTGCACAGCCCGGCGACGCGGCCGGCACCGCGCTGCTCACCTACACCTCCGCCGCCAGGTCCGTGACCGTGCCGGTGGAGGCCACCGAGGTCGGGACCGTCAAGGCCGGGGTCAGGGCGGGGATCACCCTGCCCGACGGCAGGACGGTTCGCGGCAGGGTCACGGCACTCGGCCGCACCGTCCAGGGCGGCACCGGCGCGGACCCCGCGGCACAGACCGCGCCGGCCACCGTCGACGTGACCGTCGTCCCGGACCGGCCGGCGGACGTGGCGGGCCTGGACGCGGCGGCGGTGCAGGTCAGGTTCTTCACGGCCGCCCGCAAGGGCGTCCTCGGGGCGGTCGCCGTCGGCATGGCCGCGGGCCTGTGCCCCGCCGCACGCGCCTGCGGCCTGCCCCCGGCCGAGGCGCCGGCCACGGTCTGAGGGACGAGGGCCCCTGGGAGCGCGGGCTCTGTTCATGCCGACGGGCCGGTGCCCCTCACCGTGGGAACGGGTGAGCGGCACCGGCCCGGTACGGGGTCACCAGCGGTAGTACCCCGGGGAGGAGGCGTTGCCGGTGGTGGAGACGCCGGTGCCCGTGCTCTTCTCGTAGTAGAAGCCGCCGATGTACGTGCCGTTGCCCTCGTACAGCTGGACGGCTTCCGGGCCCGAGTCGCCGAAGTAGAGGGTGGTGCAGGTGCCCGGGTTCACGATCGTGGTCGAGAAGTTCCTGGCGGGGAAGTACGCGTAGGAGTCGTAGTACCCGTCGGAGCAGAGCGTGAACTGGTGCGCCGTCGCGGCGTTCGCCGACCCGGCCGCCACCAGGCAGCTCGCGGCGGCGACCGCCGATGCCGCCGTGATTCCGGCTGCCCGCCGCAGGCTGACTTTCTTCATGAACACCTCGTGAGTTCGTGTGGGGCGCCGGCTTCGTGCCGGCCACGCCCAGCCAAGCAAGGCGGCGGCCCGCCGGGTCCCGTCGGCGGCGCCTTCTGCCCCCACGACCGCGGATCGCTGCCCCGAGGTCCACTCGGGGCCGCCCCGGGCGGGCTCACGGTCGCGGTCAGTTCTTACGCACACCAGGCTGCCTATGATCCCGGGGCATGGCCGACAGCGCCGGCGTGGGTCCGCGGCCGGGTCGTCGTCACCGCGTGGCCCGCGCACGCGCGTACGTGACTCAGGAGGTCGGGAAAGTGTCACGGCAGGTGCTCCGGGTCAGCCCGGACAGCCCGGACGGTTGCCGCACGATCGGCGAGGCACTGGCGCGGGCACGCGCCGGGGCCGTGATCAGCGTGGCCCCGGGGCGCTACCCGGAGAACCTGACCGTCCGGAACAGAGTGACGATCGTCGCCGAGGGCGGCCGGGACAGCGCCGAGATCTGCCCCCGCTACGGCAGCGCACTGGTGCTGATGGCCGAGGAGGTCATGCTCACCGACCTGCTGCTGCGCGGCGGCGAGGAGGACGTGCCGGTGGTCGACGCGCCGCGCGGCCAGGTGGCCATGGAGCGGTGCACGGTCGTGGGTTCCGGCTGGACGGCCGTACTGGCCCGGCTGTCGGGCTCGCTGGCCATGCGGGGCTGCCGCGTCGGCAACCCCGGCGGCGCGGGCGTCGTGGACGTCTCCCCCAGCGGCAGCGTGGTCGAGGACTGCCTGATCGAGCACCTCGGGTCCTCCGCGGTCGTCATCGGCGAGCAGGGCCGTACGACGGTACGGGGCTGCCGGCTGCGCGACGCCCGGGGCAACGGTGTGCTCGCCAACGGCGAGGCGCGCGGCTCGGTGGAGGACTGCGAGATCTCCCTCACCGACAAGCCGGCCGTCGCCCTCGAAGGGAACAGCGCGACGACGGTGCTGCGCACCGCCGTCCGTGACGTGTCCACCGGCCTCTACCTCACCACCGGCGCCCGCCCCGTGCTGGAGGACGTCACCGTCACCGACGCCTCGGACAGCGGCATCATGCTGGCCTCGGGCTGCGACCCGACGCTGCGCCGCTGCCGCACCAGCGGGACGGCGGGGGCCGCGCTGGTCGTCACCGAGCGGTCCCGGGGCACGTTCGAGGAGTGCGAGTTCCTCTCCTCCACCGGCACCGCGATCCACGTACTCGGCCATTCCACACCGGTGTTCGCCCGCACCGCGGTCCGTGACTGCGCCGACGCGCGGGCGGCCGTGCTGCTCGCCGAGGACTCCGCGGCCGAGTTCGACCGGCTGGAGGTCGACCACCCGGCGGGGGTGGCGGTCTCCGTGCGCTCCGGCGCCAACCCGCTGCTGCGCAGGGCCGTCATCACCTCCCCGGGCGGCGACGGCGTGGAGGTCTGCGACGGCGGGCGCGGACGGCTGGAGGGCTGTGTGGTCGAAGGGGCGGGCGGCGCCGCCGTCCGGGTCGCCGACGGCGGCAACCCCTATCTGGGCGACGCCGTGCTGCGCTCGTCGGCCGACGCGGGCGTGGCCGTGACCGCCGGCGGCCGGGTGACCGTACGCGACGGTGAGATCTCGGCCAGCGGCGGCTGCGGCGCTCTCGCCGAGGACGGCGCGGACCTGTCCCTGACCCGCACCCGGATCACCGGATCCGGGGCGCACGGGGTCCGGGTGGCCGCCGGCGGGCGGGCCGCCATCGGCGACTGCGAGATCACCGGCAGCCTCGGCGACGGCATCCGCGTCGACAGCGCCGAACCGGTGTCGGTGACCGGCTGCACCCTGCGGGACAACCGCGGTTCCGGCCTGCGGCAGACCCGCGACAGCGAACGGCTGGCCGTGGACGACCTGTCCAGCGGCGGCAACGCCACCCCCGACTCCTGGGGCGCGGAACGCACCTCGGGGACGCCCCTCCAGGGCACCGCACCGGTCGCCGGCCCGGGCGACGGCGCTGCGGGCGGCGGCACGGCGGCCACGGCCGCGGCACCCGTACCGGCTGCGGCGCCCACCGGCCCGATGGCCGAACTCGAGGCCCTGGTCGGCCTGGAGGGCGTCAAACGCCAGGTCGCCACGCTGGTCAACCTCAACCAGCTGGCGCAGCGCCGCGCCAAACTGGGCATGCCGGTCCCGCCGATGAGCCGTCACCTGGTCTTCTCCGGGCCGCCCGGAACCGGCAAGACCACCGTGGCCCGGCTCTACGGCGGCATCCTCGCCTCGCTCGGCGTCCTGCGCTCCGGGCACCTGGTCGAGGTCTCCCGCGCCGACCTGGTGGCCCAGGTCATCGGCGGCACCGCCATCAAGACCACCGAGGCGTTCAAGGAGGCCCTCGGCGGGGTGCTGTTCATCGACGAGGCGTACACCCTGCTGTCCGACAGCAAGGGCTCCGGCGCCGACTTCGGCCGGGAGGCGATCGACACCCTGGTGAAGCTGATGGAGGACCACCGTGACGACGTGGTGGTCGTGGTCGCCGGCTACCCGGAGGAGATGGAGTCCTTCCTGTCCGCCAACGCGGGCCTGGCCTCGCGGTTCACCCGCAGCATCGAGTTCGCCGACTACTCGGACGCCGAGATGGTGACGATCACCGAGAACATGTGCGCGGCCCACCGCTACGAGCTGCACCCCAGCACCCGCGACGCGCTGGCCGGGCTCTACGCGCGGATGCCGCGCGACGCGACGTTCGGCAACGGACGCGCCGCCCGCCGGGTGTTCGAGGAGATGATCGACCGGCAGGCCGCCCGGCTGGCGTCGATGACCGAACCGGCCGAGAGCGACCTGGCGTTGCTCCTGCCCGCCGACGTCGGGGAGGAGGAGGCGGCGTCCGGCCGGGAACGGGCCGGCGACCCGCAGGCGCTGCTGGCGGAGCTCGAGGCCATGGTGGGTCTGCGGGCCGTCAAGCGCGAGGTCGGGGACCTGGTCAGCGTGCTCGCCGCCGCCCGGCAGCGGGAGGCCGTCGGCCTGCCCGTCCCGAGGATGAGCCACCACCTGGTCTTCACCGGCCCACCGGGCACCGGCAAGACCACCGTGGCCCGGCTGTACGCGAGCCTGCTGCACGCCCTGGGCGTGCTGCCGCGCGGCCAGCTGGTGGAGGTCGCCCGTGCCGACCTGGTGGGCCGCTACGTCGGCCACACCGCCCAGCTCACCCGCGAGGTCTTCGAACGTGCCCTGGGCGGTGTGCTGTTCATCGACGAGGCGTACACGCTCACTCCCGAGGGCGCGCCCTCCGACTTCGGCCGCGAGGCCGTGGACACGCTGCTGAAGCTGATGGAGGACCACCGTGACGACGTGGTGGTGATCGCCGCCGGCTACACCGGGGAGATGGGCCGCTTCCTGGCCTCCAACCCCGGCCTGGCCTCGCGGTTCTCCCGGCAGGTGCGGTTCGAGGACTACACCACGGAGGAACTGGTCACCATCGTGTGCGGGCAGGCCGAGGAGTCCGGCTACGCGTGCGTCCCCGAGACGGTCGAGGCGCTGCGCGCCCACATCGACGCCCTGCCGCGCGACCGCTCCTTCGGCAACGCCCGTACCGCGCGGCAGCTGCTCCAGGAGATGACCACCAGCCAGGCCCGGCGGCTGAGCGGGCTGACCGCGCCCGATCTGGCGGACCTCCAGCGGCTGCTGCCGGAGGACCTGCCGGACGGGGCCGGGCTGGGTGGTGCCGCGCGGACCGGGGCTGCCGGCGCGGGCGCGGGCGCGGGTGTCGCGGGCGGACTGCTACCGGCGGGGCGGGCCGCGGCCGGCCGGTAGGGCCCGTCCGGGCGGGTACGGACACCGGCTGACGTACGGAACAGGGCCCGGCGGGTTGTCACCCGCCGGGCCCTGGACGTCGCGGGGCCGGTCAGCGGCCGGACGGTGCCATCAGGGCCGCGGCGGCGGACTCCGCGAGACCGAGGGCCGGGGCGGGGGCGGGCTCGTCGGTGTTCCGGGGGTCTCGCGGAACCGACGTGTCCTCGGCGGTGTCGGTGGGGGCCGGAGCAGGCGCGACCGGCGCGGGTACGGAACCGGCGGTCTCGATCCGCGCCGCCGCGGCGACCGGTTCGTCCGCCTCCCCCGCCGTCGGCCGGGGGTCGGCCGGATCGGGGCCGGCCGGATCGGGGTCGGCCGGGGCGAGGTCCGCCGGGTCGGGGCCGGCCTCCTGTACCGAGGCCTGGTCCACGCCGGTGACCGGGGCGGGGTCGGCGGCCGGAGCCCCCTCGTCCTGCCCGGCGGTCTCCTCGAGGAACTCGGTGAGCGCCTGGTCCAGTGCCTCCGGATCCACCCGCATGGCCACGGCGGCGGACGGGTTGAGGTAGAGCGCGTGTCCCTCGGGCAGCCACTCCGCCAGGTCCGGCACGGCATGGATCTCGTAGGCGAGACGCCCGCCGCTGTCCAGCTGGTGCTGCGAGGTGTAGACCGGCACCACGGGGCTGCCGTCCGGGGCGACCGCCGCCACCGGCTGCCCGTCCGGGCGGACGAACACGGCCACCTCGGCCCGCGCCACCAGCCGCGGCACCTCGTTCTCCAGGCCGTAGCCGGCCGCGGCGCGCTGCACGGCCGCGTCGATCGGGTCGGTGGGCCGGGGCCAGCCGCGCGCGGCGGGAGACCGCACGTACTCCGGGTTGCGCTGCCACTCGACGAGCCGTCCGGCCGCGTCGGAGCGCCACTGGCCCACCACGGCCCAGTGGGGCGGCGGCCAGGCACCGGTCCAGGCCGAGTCGACCAGGCCGAACCAGTGGTCGGGGGCGAGCAGCGCGGCGTTCTGGATGTGGTCCGGTGCCGTCGGCATCATCGCGCGTGACGACTCATCAGCGTCCCGGGCGTTCTCCGCGGCGGCCGCCGTGCTGTCCCCGGAGTCCGCGTCGGCGCCGGGCGAGGCGTCCCCCGGCTCGGCCGGCCAGCTCAGGACGGGTGGCGGCGGCACGTCCCGGACCGCCTCCGGGACGAGGTCGTCGAACGTCAGGCCCGGGCCGTCCGGCGCGGGCGCCAGGAACTCGGCCCGGTCGGCCGGTTCAGCCACCGACGCGGCCGGGGCGTCCTCGGTCGGATCGTCGGGTGCGGGGTTGTCACTCATGGTGATCTCGGTCCTCAGGGATGGGTCGATGGATGGTCGGTGGTCCCGGTGGTGTCGCCGCCCGGTGTCCCGGTGCTCGCGTCCCGGCGCGGCACCGCCGGCCGGAAGTAGCCGCCGTCCAGGACGAGTACGCCCCGGGCCAGGCCCCCTCTGAAGCGGCTCTCCGTGCCCGTGTCGAGGTCGACCAGGGTGAGGTCGAGCATCAGGAGGCGGGCCAGACCCGCGGCGGCGATCCGGTTGACCGCCGGGTCCCAGTCCTTGGGGCGGGTCAGCAGCAGCCGTGTGTACTGCAGCGGCGTCAGGTCGGCCGGTCCGACCCGGATGACGCCCTTGTTCTCCGCGGCATGCGCCACCTGTTCCGGGGTGAGCGTCACACCGGTCCGCGTCAGTTCCTCGGTGGTGGCGGACAGCTCGCCCTGGGTGAACGCGGGAAGCGGGCCGGACAGGGACAGATCCGCCTCCGTCAGCTCGGCGGCCAGGCCGGCGCGCAGCGAGTCGGCGATGTCAGGGTCCGGGGTGCCGTCGGCGCGGAACCAGGAGGGGGTCATGTCGCGTACGACGTCCATCGCGGCCTCGGTGAGACCGTTGCCGGGTCCGTGGTGCGGGCGGAGTTCCAGCACGGTCCCGGCCGGGCCGACGACGGTGTCCGACCCCGGACGCCGGACGTAACCGGTTCCCTCGGCGGCCGGAGTGCCGGCGTCCGGTGCTCCGGTCCCGGTGACCGTCCCGTGGACCGCCTCCTCGCCCGTCTGCCCCGGGGGGACGGTCGTGACGTCCGCATACCCCTGCCGCTCCGCTCCGGTCCTCACGGATAGAAGGGCCTCCTCCGCCGCCGCCCGCCACGTCGTCAGCGGCGTCGGGGGAAGGCTGCCGTCCTCTGCCCGCCACGTCGTCAGCGGCGTCGTAGGACGGCTGTCGTCCTCCTCTCCCCGCTCCGGCATGAACAGCGGCGATTCCGCGACCTGGTCCTCCTGGTCCTCCGCCTCGGCACCCGGCGGCAACGGCGGAAGAGGCTTCTCCTCCGGCTCCGCAGTCCGCTCTGCCGACCGGTCGACGCGGACCACCTCCTCCTCGACCGTCTGCCACGGGGGAACGACCGCCGGACCCGGCTGCCGCGCGGGCGGAACGAGCCGCTCCGTGACCGGCCACTCCGGCGACGGCGGCGTCTGGGGACGACTGTCGGCCTCCTCCCACTCCGGCACGTGCAGCAGCGGGCCGGTGACCTGGTCCTCCGCCTCGGCACCCGGCGGCAACGGCGGAAGAGGCTTCTCCTCCGGCTCCGCAGTCCGCTCTGCCGACCGGTCGACGCGGACCACCTCCTCCTCGACCGTCTGCCACGGGGGAACGACCGCCGGACCCGGCTGCCGCGCGGGCGGAACGAGCCGCTCCGTGACCGGCCACTCCGGCGACGGCGGCGTCTGGGGACGACTGTCGGCCTCCTCCCACTCCGGCACGTGCAGCAGCGGTCCGGTGGCCTGGCCCTTCGACTCGGGAGTCGGCGGCAACGGGGGCAGGGCCTTGTCCTCCGGCCCGTAAGCCGGCGCAAGAGGCTCCGGCTCCGCGGTTCCCTCGGCCGACCAGTCGACGCGGATGGTCGCGATGCGGTGGGTCAGGGGGTCCTGGTACAGCTCCCTGGGCGCGTCGTCGAACTCGGGGACGATCCTGACATCGTCCGGCATGAGGGGCGTGACCGCGTCGTCCGGCTGGAGCCGCCGGAGCTCCAGCTCCAGGAACCGCTTCAGCTCGCGCCCGGTGTTGTCGGCCCGCAGCAGGGCGTTCGCCTGCGCGCGGGGACCGTTGCCCCGCCCGGGGATCCGGATCACCGGCGGCCTCAGACCCGCCCGGTGCTCCCGTACCGCCCTGACCGCGATCCGCTTGGCGAGGTCCTCGATGTGCCGGCTGTCGCGCGCCGACACCTCCTTGTCCCCCTTGCCGAAGGTCACCGTCAGCGGCGTCTCGGCGAGCTCGTGCCGGTCGCGGCTGTCCGGCTCGCGCAGCGGCGTCCACTCCACGCCCTCGGGCGCGGCGGCCTCGCCGACCGTCACGGTGGCCGTACGGCGCTCGTGCGGGTCGATACGCTCCTGCCCGGAGGTGTCCTCGTAGCCGTAGCGGATGTCCAGGTCCCGCACCGTCACCGGTTCCGGCGCGGCCCCCTGCAACTCCCTCAGCTCGGCGGCCAGGTGGCGTTCGAGGATCCACGCGGTGTTCTTCGCCCGCGTCCTCCCGGTGAACGACGCGTGCCCCGTGCTGTTGCCCCGGCCGCTGACCCGGACGACCCGCTGCGGCAGTCCCTCGGCGCGGTTGCGCACCGCCTCCCGGGCCAGCGTGCGCGCCAGCTCGCGCAGGGCCCGGTCCTGGTCCGCGTCCACCGTGCGGGATCCCCGTGCGAAAGGCACGGTCAACGGCCGCTGGCCGGCGGACGGAAGGGCGTCGGCGTCCGGCCCGGGCCGCGTCTCGGGAGTCTCGGCAGTCTCGGGAGTCTCGGGAGCGGATTCGCTCTCCGGGTCGTTCACCGGAGCGGTGCCGGCCGCCGGGGCGCGCCGCCGGTCGGGACCGAGCCCGGTCCCGGCGGGAGCCGGGGCGGCCTCGACATCGTCGACCGCGGCGCCGCCCCGGGCGCTGTCCTCGGAGTCCGTGCCGTCCTGGAAACCGACCGGGGAGATGAGCGTGGCACCGCCCCAGGCGCTGTCCGCGGAGCCCGCCCTGCGCACGGAACCGACCGGGGAGGCGGAGCCGTCGGTGATCGCGCCGGGGTGCCGCGCCGGGACGGGGGTGTCGTCGGCGGGCTGGGGCAGCGCCGAC
This sequence comes from Streptomyces sp. NPDC004542, assembly GCF_040610035.1. NCBI lineage: Bacteria > Bacillati > Actinomycetota > Actinomycetes > Kitasatosporales > Streptomycetaceae > Streptomyces > Streptomyces sp. NPDC004542. The sequence goes on along the minus strand of NZ_JBEXLP010000044.1, from coordinate 22,880 downwards.
GGACGGACGCTGCCGTACAGCCGTTCCAGCAGCGGCAGCACTCCCGGCTCGTTCTCCTCCACCCAGGCCACGCCGTTCTCCCGCGTCCGGCCGGTGTCTTCGTCTTCGCCTTCGTTGGTGCCCAGGTAGACGTTGGTGAGCTGACCGAAGTACGAGCGAACGCCCAGCGAGGACAGGTTGTCCTGCGGGCGCCCCGCCAGGGTTCGCCGGGGTCCGTCGGGCCACGAGGCGTCGTGGCCCTGCCGGAGCCGACTCCCGTAGGACGCCGCGAGCAGGTGCAGGTCGTCCTCTTCGAGGCCCTGGCTGTGGATCACACGCGCCAGTTCGTGAATCCTGTACAACCGGCTCAGCGCGCTGAGCCGAGGGTCGAAGAAGCGCAGCGGGTCCTCCTCCGCGACCACGAAGGTGGTGTCCCGGACGGCGGTCCGCAGATCGTCGTAGGGCGTGCCGTCGTCGGACAGCCGGCCGCGCAGGTCCTGGAACCCGGGCAGATCGGTCAGCCGGCGGCCGAACGGCAGCACCACGACGTTCGTGCCGTTCTTGAGCAGCCGCGCCGTCACGTCCAGGTCGTACAGCAGGCCGGCGAACTCCTCACGCCACCGCTGCAGTGTGTCCGCGGGCCGGCTCGCCCCGGCCGGGACGTCCACCATGAGCTGCACCGCGGTGTCGACGAAGTCGTCCGGTGCCAGTCGCGCCTTCAGCTCGTCCACCAGTCCGTGATGGACCGACAGCCAGCGCCGGTGCTGCGGAGCCAGTCCCGCCAGCACCCCGGCGCGGTCCTCGGCCGTCATGCCCGGCAGATCCCGTACCAGGTCGTCGGCGCCCGGCGGGCGCACCACCTGCTGCCGTGCCGGACCGGAGAGGCGGGCCGGGTCGTCGTCGAACAGGGCGCGCACGCCCTCGAAGGCCTGGTCCTCCGTCGTCATGGCGTCAACGGGATTGACCGGTCCCTCGATGCGCGCCTGGTCGGCGGGCCCGTACAGCCGCTCGAGCAGTGGCTTCAGTTTCGGCGCGTTCTTCTCCACCCACTCGGCCCCGCCCTTCTCCGTCCACCGGTGCGTGACGGAGTCGCGGCCCGCGTTCACTCCCAGGTAGAGAGCCGTCAGCTCGGCCCAGTACTCCTCGACGTTGGTGGCGGAGTAGTTCTCCGCCGGGTTGCCCACCAGGTCGCGCCGGATGCCCCCGGGCCAGGACGCGTCCGGGCCCAGGGCCCGGCGCTCCTGGTAGGTCTCGTTGATCAGGCCGACCTCGGAGTCGTCGAGAGCGAAGGCCTTGATCGCGTGACCCATCTCGTGAACCGTCGTCGAGTAACCGTCGTGGTGGGCAAGGCCGCTCCCACCGATGTCGGTGGTCTCGCCGAGCAGGTTCTCCTCGCTGATCACGACCGTGTTGCCGCGCCTGAGGCCTCGCACGTCCTCGAACGCGCGGCCGTCGTGGGTCCTCCGGCCGCTCAGCCCGCTCATTCCCGGCAGGTCTGTCAGCGGCACGTCCTTGGGCAGCACCACCACCCGCAGGTCGTTCTTCAGCAGCGCCGCCGCCACACCGGGATTCCACAGCGTCCGGGCGACCAGGTCGTGCGCGGCCCGACGTGCCGACACCGGGCGATGCGCACCCTGCGGAACCTCCACCAGCACCCGGGCCACGACCTGCGCGAACTGCTCCCGCGACAGCGCCGCGCCGAGCTGGTCCACCATGTCCGGACGGGACGACAGCCACGACCGGTGCTGCGGTCCCAGCTCCGCCAGTGCCCGCGCTCGCCGCCCCGCGTCCGGGCTCAGCAGATCCGCCACCAGCCGGCCGGCCTGATCCGCACCCTCCGTGGCCGGCTGCCCGGCGGCGGGGTCCGCCTCCGGCTCCGCACCCGGGGAGGCCTGCGGCACCGCGGCATCCTGTCCCGTGAGCACCACACCACCCGAGACCTGGAGACCCGTGTCCGCCGGCGCCGGAGCCAGGAAGAGGCCCGTACCCGGGGCCGCTGTGGGGGCCGCCGGCTCCGGACGCGGGACGGAGCCGGGGAGGGCCGGGTGCTCCGCGAGTGCCGCCGAGAGGGCCTCGGCCGTTCGCCGGTCACCGTCGCCGTGGAGGAGGGCGGCACCGACCGCGTACACCGCTCGGTGGGCGGGCGGGAGAGCCGTGAAGTCAGGTGTGAGGGACACGGTGAACTCGTCCACCTGCTGATGGCCGCGGACGATGTCGAGGGCGGTCGCCAGCGCCGTCCCGGCATCGGTGCCGTCCTCGGCGGCCTTGCCGGTGGCCTCCGTCCAGGACGCGGTGAGGCGGCCGGGGTCGAGCGCGAAGGCGGCCGGACCCAGGGCGCGCGCGGCGGGACCGGGGGCGTCCGGGTGGGGCAGGTCGCGTAGGACGGGGCCGGAGCGGGCCACGCCGTGGATGATCCTCAGGTCCTCGGCGGACAGGACCGGACCGTGGTGTGCGGCGCCGCCCATCACGGAGCCGGCGGCCTCGGCGCTCAGGGTGATCCCGGCGCGGAACAGCATCTCCTCGTCCTTGTAGCGGTCGGGCAGACCTATGTGGTGGCCCACTTCGTGCAGCAGCTGCCGCACGTGCAGCGGGGTGCCGTCGGGCTGGCGCAGATGCCAGGTCGCGGTGGTGGTGCGGCCCGGCGTGGCGGTGACCGTGACGGTGTGGTGGGGATTCTCCTCGGCGCCGTCGGCGAAGACGACGCGGACCCGCAGCAGGTCGCCGTCGGGCAGCCGGTGCCCCGGGGCGTCGAACCGCTCCTCGACCTCCCTGGCCACGCGACGGGCGACGTTGCGCAGGTCGGCGTCGGTGACCCCGGCACCCGGGACGAGCCGCAGCACCACCTCGAGGTCGGTGTACCACTCGCCGGAGGCCGTCTGGTACCGGCGCAGGGTGTAGCCGATGGGCGCCTCCGCGCCGTACAGCCGGCCGGCGCCGTCCGGGCCCTCGACACCGGCCTCGAAGCGGCGGGCGGTCACCGTGACCGGCTCGGCGAGCGCACGGCGTCCGTCCGCCGCCCTCCGATCCTCGCCGAACGGGGTCGGCCGCCGGGCGGCGCCCACGGCGGCCTCGTCCGCGGCGGTGGTCCGCCAGGCGGCGGCCGGCCGTACGGACCCGGGGGCCGGCGGCCGCTCCGCGTTCTTGAGCGCCTCGGACCCGGGCGTGTCCGGCTGCCCCTCGGCCGGTGGGGGCAGCAGTGCCGCCTCCTGCGCCGACCGCAGGGCCTCGACTTCGTGGCTCAGCCGGGTGACGAGGTCGTCCGCGTCCCGGCCGCCGGGCTCGGGGAAGAGCGGGGCGAGCGCCCGGTGGTGAGCCGGGAGACTCACACGGATGTGCCGGTCGAGCTCCGGGTAACGGGACAGCAGGCCCGACCGCACCCGGGGAGGGTAGCCGGTCACGAACCGCACGATCATGAGGGCCCGCTGCGCGTCGGGCAGGTTACGGGTGCGGTCGATGCCCGCCCGCAGGGCCCGCATCAACTCGTCACGGGCGACCTGGACGGAGAAGTCGTACAGCCGGTTGTAATCCTGCCTGGCGAATGTGTGGGTCTCCTGCAGCGAATCGAACACGCGGCCCTTCGGACCGGGCCAGCTGAAGGCGTGCACGTCGGTGTGGACCACCACCGCCTCACCGACCGGGTACGCGCGCCCGCGAACCTCGTTCCAGCCCTGGGGGTCGTCCTTCCTCTCCCTGATGAGCTGCGCCCGGACGGCAGCGGGGCTGTCGTCGAGAGCCGTGTAGGAATGGGACTCGACGTCCATCCGTGCGAGCCACTCCTCCTCGGTGAGAGGTCCCGCGCCGAGGGCCGGGTCCAGCACCATGGTGACGATCTGCCCGGCGCGGACGGTCTTGACCGTGGGCGCCACATGGAAAATCCACTCGACCGTGCCGGGTCTGTCGTACCGCGCGTCGCGGGCGAGAGGGCTGCGCGTCTTCAGCCTGGGCTGTATACGAGAGACGAAGATCTTGCGCGGGGTGACGCCCCACCGCATGAGCTGCAGCGCCCACAGGTGGGCCCGAGTGGTGCAGCCGTCCGGGTAGGCCGTCGGGATCCGGGTGGGGCCGTGCTCGGGATGGTCGAAGGTCACGTTCTTGAGCGCCTCGTACCAGAGGACCACCTGCTGATACGGCACCGGAGACGGGCTCGGCTCTCCGAAGACGGGGGTGAAATCGTGGTCGGGCCACCGCCGGTTCAGCTCGGAACGCAGGTCGGTGCCGTACATGTCGTCCCAGGCCTCCCGGACCGCCCACAGTCTGGGCGGGTCCCCGCCCAGCATCCGGAGCAGGGACTCGGCTGCGGCCACGTCGGACTCCTCGACCGCGGCGTGCAGCTCCGCCGTGTACGCCCGCACGCTCGGCAGAGTGCCCGGACTCACGTCGGCAGGCGCAGTGACGCTTCCCGGCGGGCCGACCGTGGTGCTGAAGTCGCGGGCGAGCCCCAGTTCGGCGAAGACGTGGGACAGGCTGTCCGTTGTGAGGCGTCCCTCCCCCACGGCGCTGTCGATCGCGTCCGCGAGCGTCCGCCCGTTCAGCCGGGCAAAGGCCTCCTCGAGCAGGAAGGGGTGCCGGGTGCCGGGCGCCGCGGCGCTGCGGCGCAGCGTCTCGGTCACCGCGCGCACCCGGACCGGACTCTCGGCGAGCTGCAAGCCGAGATGGAGTGCGTGCTGATCGAGGACGGAACCGACGTCAGGGTGTACGTTCGGCTGCTGCTGCCGTGTCTGCGCGGTCGTCCGGAAGACGGGCGGGCCGTGACCGAGGCCGGCGTTCTCCAGGATCTCCTCCGCGTCGGTGTCCGACAGCCCCCGGTCTGTGGCCGCGTACACCGCCTCGACGAGCGTGCCGCCGGTCTGCCGCCAAAACGCCTCCTCGAGGTCGGCCGAGAGCGGCAGCCGGGGGCCGTGCAGCCGGTCCAGCAGCAGCTCGCGCACCGCGCCGGTGTCGACCGGTGTAGCGGCCAGCAGTTCCGCCAGGCGGGCGGCGTACTGGTCCTCGGTGGGCCGGGCCGCGGCTGCGGCCTGGTCGTCCGGGGTGCTGATGACCGGGGCCGCCGAGGGCTTCCAGGCGTCACGGGAGCGGGACGGTTCCCTGCCTTGGCCGGCGCGCCGCGCCGGGTCGGTCGCGCGGCGCCCGGAGGCGGTGCCGGGGCCGGCCGGCCGGGGCTGGTTGTGGGCCAGTTCTCCGGCGAGGCGGTCGGCACGGTCGCGATCGCCGCCGTGGTGTATGAGCTTGGCCGCGACCGCGTAGACCGTCCGGTGGGCGAGCGGCAGTTCGTCGAAGTCGGGGCTCTCCTCCGAGCGGAAGCCGGTGACCCGCTGGTGCGTGCCGACCAGGTCGAGCGCGAGGCCCAGCGCCACGCGCCGGGTGGGGTGCGTGGCGTTGGCGAGCCCGCCCCAGACATGGGCGAGGCGCTCCGGGGCCAGCTCCCGCTGGGCGCGTGTCGGCTGCGGGAAGAGGTCGACGTCGACGACGACGCTGTGTGGGGGGCGCGCGATGCCGTCGTCCCGCGACGGGCTCCTGCCGTCGGTGCCGATGTGGAAGAGCAAGTCGTCGCCGGTGAGCCGGTGGGCCCGTCCGGGCGGCTGCTTCTCGTCCAGTAGGGCGGTGAGGTGGTCCCGCAGATAACGCTCGACGGCCTCGGCCCGGGGTCCGGCCAGGTCCCTGGCGCCGGTACCGGGCAGCGCGAACCGGGAACGCTGCCGCTTACGGCCCGTCACGGTGATCACCGGCAGGGGGCTTGCGGAACTCCGCTGGTCGAGGGCCTGCTCGGCGACCAGTTCGGCCAGTGTGTCCAGTTGCCGGCGCTGCTGCGGGCCGATCTTCGCCGAATCTTCGTCGAAGTGCACGGTGACGGGTTCGGGGGCGGCCAGAGCGGCCAGGGGGTGGGACTGCTGCCGGGCGGGATCCGGGGCGGTCTCGGCGCGTGGGACCGCCAGCCGGGGTGGCGGGACGGTCCCCGTCCGGCCGGCGCCGGGCCGCCACACCCCGGTGCGGTCGGTCGCGGCCCGGGACGGGGCGTGGACCGCGCCGCCCGCACCGGGGCCCGGCTCTCCGGCGACCGGGGCGGGGCGGTTGCGGCCGGTGGCGCCTGTCCGGGACGGCAGCATCCGGGTGAGCTGGTCTACGGCCGACTCAGACAGCTGCTGGAGGCTTGCCACGAGGGTCTCGCTGGCCTCGTTGGCACGCAGGAAGGCAATCAGGGTGGGCGGGACCGGTGTACGCCGGGTGGGCGCGCCCGTCCAGGGCACGGCGGGCGGCAGTTCGCTGTCCGGGCTCTCGGTGACCTGAGGGGCGGTGTTGATCATCGGCGGAGCGGTGACGGGAGCCGGTGCGTCGCTGACCCTGGCCCGGTTCATCGCGGAGTAGTGGTCGCCGTCCTGGTAGAAGACGTGCAGTGACCGGTCCGCGGCCGGGTTGAGCTGGTTGGCGAGGGCCGGGCTACCCGCGAAGGCCTGGACGGTGACGATGTTCAGGCCGAGTGCCGCGGCGGTGATCTCCGGCATGCGGTCGTAGAACGGCGTGGTCCACATGTCGGTGGTGCGGATGGCGCGCGCGACGACGTCACTGGTCGACGCGGTGAGGAGGTCACTGGAGCGCGGATACGCCCGCGCCAGGCCCCCGTAGGGTTCGACGAGCGCACGGTACAGGGCCGCGTTGCCTCTGGAGAGCTGCTCGGCCGCCAGGTCCCGGAGCCGGGCCGTGCGCCACTGCTCGAGGCGACGGCGGTGGTTCTCCGGCCGGATCTGCCCACGGTCCGGCACGAAGTCCGGGAGGAGCCGCGCGGCCATTCCCGGCGTGAATTCCCCGACGATCGCCCGGTCTGCCGGGTCCCCGAACCGCTGGAGGAGCTCACGAACGTACTGCGGACGCATCAGGTCACGGTCGATACGCTCCACCTCCTCCCGTGACGGCTCCGGAGCCTGCCTGCCGAGGAGCGTCTCCAGCTGGAAGAGGTTCCGATCATTGAGCAGTGCCCGGAGCGGGACCGGCCCGGAGTTGAGCTCCGCCCTCCTGGCCACCGCTTCGGGACTGTCGCCGGTCAGCCAGTCCGCGACCCGGTCACGCAACTGCTGCACATCAAGATCACGCAGGTCGGAGTCGGGAAGCTGGCGGGCGATCCCGGCCAGCACGGACGTGGGGAAACAGTCACCGTTACCCTCCACGTTCAGCACCTCGAACGGCACGCCGTCCACCGTGACCGTCCGGTCCACCCGTCGGCTCCGCGTCGCCACCGACGAACCCCGCACCGGTTCCACCGCGTCCCGACCGTGCATTCCCGGCAGATCCGACCGGGCGGGCAACCGCCGCACCCCCGGCCCACCGGCCGCTTCCCCGGCCCTGCCCGCGGCCTCGGACGCGGAGCGGGCCACGGGCGGCACCCCGGCAGCGGGTGCCGAGGGGGTCCTGGCCGTGGCCGTCGGCAGGGACCGCTCACTCCTCGCCCCCCTCGGCCCGGCCAGCGTCGTCCTGCTCCCCGACCGCGACCTCTCCCCCGCTTCCGCCGCTTCCCCCGCTTCCGCCGTCGACCGCGGCGCCACCGGCAGAGGCCGCACAGCCGCCCTGGACGAGTCCGTCGCCGGTGTGGGCCGGCTCCTGTCACCCGTACCCGCACGAGACCCCGACGTCTGATGCGGGGCGCGCGGCCCCCTCGGACCACGGGCCGAACCATCGGGATCCGCGGCGGGTGCCACCGGGCCCGGCGCGGCGAACACCCTGCCGCCGGGTACCGCGGCGCCCGGATTCCGCAGCGGCTGAGCACCGTGGACGCGCGGTTCGTCGCCGAAGAGCGCGCGGACGCCCGCGAGACGCGCGTCCTCCTCCTGGGTCTCGTTCACCGGATTGACCGACCGGTCGATCTCCGCTCTACGGGCCGGCCCGTAGAGCCGTGCCAGCAGCGGAGCCAGCACCGGCTCGTTCACGAGCACCCAGTGGGGACTGTTCGGCAGCGACAGCCCGGTGACGTCATGGCCCCCGTTCACGCCCAGATACACGTTGGTGAGCTGGGCGAAGTAGGCCTGGGCGCTCGGGGTGTCCTGCGGCGTGCCGCCGGACCACTGCGCCGTCTGCCCTCGGCGCTGCCTCGCCTCGTAGACCGCTTGGATCCAGTCCCTTTCGGCGTCGGTGAGACCGAGCGTGTACACGGTCTGGGCATAGGCGTGAACCGCCGAGGAATAACGCTGGGGGTGGTGGGCGACCGACACCGGCGAAAAGTCGCCGAGCAGGTTCTCTTCGGGAACCACGGTGGCGCGGCCGGAGGCCTCCCTGAGGGAGGCGAAGGGAAGCCCGTTGGGCATGATGTGGCCGCTGAGGTGCCGGTACGGCGGAAGAGCGGTGATCGGCATGTCGCGTGGCAGCACCTGTACGACGACGTCGTTCTCCAGCAGCCGTACCGCGACCTGCTTGTCGCGCAGCACACGGGCGAGCAGCGCCTGCGCCTCCCGCCGTGCCGAGACCGGCCGGTCGGCGCCGGGCAACACCTCCACCATCAGCTGCGCCGCGGTGTCGGCGAAGGAGTCGGCCGACAGCTTCTGGCTCAGTTCGTCCACCAGGGCGGTGTCGGACGCCAGCCACCGGCGGTGCTGCGGCTCCAGCTCGGCCAGCCGCTGCGCGCGTTCGTCGTCGTCCAGCAGGGGCAGTTGGCGTACCAGTTCCTCGGCGTGCGGCGGCCGGACCCCGGCCCTGGGAACCGGAGCGTAGGGGTCTTCGCCGAAGAGGGCGCGCACGCCCTCGAAGGTCTCTTCCTCCCGGGCGTTGCTCAGGCGCGGATTCACCGGCCGGCCGAGGTCGGCCTCCTCCGGCGGCCCGTACAGCTGCTCCAGCAGCTTGAACAGACCCGGCTCGTGCCTCTTCACCCAGTCGGCACCGTTCTCGCGCGGGCGACCGGTAATCACGTCCTCGCCCGTGTTGACTCCGAAGTACACGTTGGTCAGCTGGGCGAAGTACTCGTACTCGTCCTGCGAGGAGTAGTTCTCGGTCGGCACGTCGTGCCGGTTGAGCCGCGGGCCGTCGGGCCAGGGGGCGCTGCTGCCCAGGGCCATCCGGTCGTCGTAGGCCTTCTTGATCTGCTGCTGCTCCGTGTCGGTGAGACCGTGTCTGTGGATGGTGTGGGCGAACTCGTGGACGGTGACGGAGTATCCGTCCGGGTCCTCGTAGCCTGCCGCCACAGCCAGGAGGGACCGCTCACCGAGCAGGTTCTCCTCCGAGATGGCCGTGCTCAGCTCGTCCATGCCCCTCATGAGGTCCATGGGGCGACCGTCATCGAGCGCTTCGCCGCGCAAATGTTCGAACTGTTCCAGTGTGGTCAGCGGTACGTCCTTGGGCACCACGACCACGTTCGCGCCGTTTTTCAGTACCCGGGCCGTGACCTCGGGGTTCCGCAGCATCCGGGACAGCAGCGCGTGCGCCTCCTGCCGCGCGGACACCGGCCGGCTGACGCCTTGGGGCACGTGCACCAGCAGTTGCGCCGCCGTCAGCGCGAACTCCGCGGCCGGCAGGCCGTTCTTCAGGGTGTCGACCAGCCCGGGGTGGGACGACAGCCACCGCCGCTCCGCCACTGTCAGAGCGGCGAGTTCCAACGCCCGCGCCTGGGCGTTCATCGACGGCAGGTCGTTCGACAGTCGCCGCGCACGCGCCGACGGCGGCGGGTCCGACGGTCCGCTGTGCCGGGGCGCCCCACCCGGCGCCACGGGGTGGTGGTACGGCACCGGCGCCACCGCCTGATGGGTGAACACCGTTCCGTCGGTTCCCTGCTGTGCCGATTGCGGGGCGGGGAGGATCCTGCCCGACCGGCTCGCGGACCGGCTCGCCGATCCCGACCGGTCACGCCTCCACCGGGACGAACGCTCGCCACCGACCCGGCCCCGGGCGTCGGCCGGGGCGGGGGGAGCGGGCTGGTTGGCGGCGAGCTCACGGGACAGCGCCTGCGCGCCGTCGACGTCCTTCGGGTTGCGCACCAGGCTCACCGCGACGGCGTAGACGGCCCGGTGCGCCAGGGGGAGCTCGCCGAACCGGGGGTTCTGGTCCGACCGGAAGCCGGTCACCCGCTGGTGGTTCCTGACGATGTTGTGCGCCAGGGACAACGCCACCGCCCGCCGTGGATTGACCGCGCGTTCGACTTCGGCCCACTTGGTGGCGATCTCCTCCGGGGCGATCCTCTCCTGCTCGGGCGTCGGTGCGGGAGTGAAGTCCAGCTGGACGTCCACGCTGTCCGCGGGCAGTTCCCGGCCGTCCCGGTCACCGTCCTGGGCGTCGTCCTGGGCGTCGTCCAGCGACGGCTGCCGGTCACCGACGGCCTCGAACCGGAAGTCCTCACCGGTGAGCGGATAGTCCGCCGAGGCCTGCCGCCGCGCGAGCACCTCCGTCAGCTGGTTGCGCAGATAGCGCTCCACCGCCTCCTCGCGCAGCCGGGCCACGTCCTTCGGGCCCCGCCCCGACATCGCGAACCGGGCACTGCGACCGCGCCCGAGCAGCCGTACCACCGGCAGCGGGACCACTCCGCTCACGACGTTCGTCAGGGCCTGCTCCGCCAGGAGTTCGGCCAGCGCGTCCAACCGGTGCCGCTGGTCCCCGGAGATCTCCGGAGATCCCTTGTCGAACAGCACGGTCACGGGGGCCGCGGTGGCACGGGGCCTCGTGGCCCTGCCCTTGCGCCGGTCACGAGCGCGGGCCCCGGCGGACAAGGCGGCGGGCTGGTCCTGTTCCGCGGTGAGCATCCGGTTGAGCTGCCTCACGGCGATATCCGACAGGCCGTACAAATCGGCCACCAGTTTCTCGCTGGCCTCCTGAGCCCGCAGAACCTCGGCCAGAGGAGGCAGGCCCTCCCTGTCAGGCTTAGGCGCACTCCCCGGAGCCGCCGGCGGCGCACTCCCCGGAGCAGCCGGCGCCATTTTGGCGACCGGGCTCTCGGTCAGCCGGGCCGCCTGACTGACCGTCGGCGCCTGCTCCGCCGGGGCGGGCCCGCCGACCCGGTTCATCGCCGAGTAGTGGACTCCGCCCTCGTAGAAGACGTGCAGGGAGCGGGCCGCACCCGGGTTCAACGGATGCTCCCACGCCATGCCCTCGACCCACTGGACGGTGGTGATGTTCAGGTCGAGCGCGGCGGCGGTGAGCTCCGGCATCCGGTCGTAGAACGGTGAGGTCCACATGTCCGTGGAACGGATCGCGAGCTCGACGACCCTACTGGTCGACGTGCGCCGCATGCTGTCAACAGTCGGGTAATGCCGCGTCAGGCTCGGATGCCGGGCGATGAGCCTTTCGTACAGAGCCTGGCTCGCGGGTGTCGCGGTCATCAGCCGCTCGGCCGCCAGCTCACGCAGCCGCGTCGTTCTCCTCCCCTCGATCAGCCGCCGCAGTGCCGGTTGCGAGATGCGCCCACGGTCCGGCACGAAGCCATGGAGGAAGCGCGCGGCCATCCCCGGTGTGAAACTTGTGACGATCGCCTTGTCGGTCTCTCGGTCGAACCGGCTGACAAGCTCGTCTCGGTACTGCGGACGCATCAGATCGGTCTCGATACGCGCCACCTCGTCCGGAGGCAGCTCCGGGGCCTGCTCACCGAGGAGGGTCTCCAGCCCGCGGCGGTCGAGATCGTCGAGCAGCACACGGATCGGATCCGGCCCGGAGTCGAGTTCCGCCCGCCTGGCCACGGCCTCGGGACTGTCACCGGCCAGCCAGTCCGCGACCCGGTCACGCAACTGCCGCACATCGAGAGCACGCAGATCGGAACCGGGATGCTGGCGGGCGATCCCCGCCAGCACGGACGTGGGGAAGCAGTCACCATCACCCTTGACGCTCAGCACCTCGTACGGCACGCCGTCCACCGTGACCTTCTGCAGCACCGGCCGCGGCTGCGTCGCCACGGACGAACCCCGCACCGGCTCCACCGCGTCCCGACCCGGCTGGGCGGGCAACCGCCGCACCGCCGGCCTTCCGGCCGCATCCCCGACCCCACCCGCGGCCTCGGACGCGGACCGGGACACGGACGGCACCGCCGGAGCGGACGACGAAGTGGTGGTCGCCGGGGCCGTGGCCGTCGGCAAGGACCGCTCACTCATGGGGCCTCTCGGTCCGCCCGGCGCCTGCCTGCTCCCCGACCACGACGGCACCGTCTCCGGCTCCGGCGGCAGACGCCGCGCGGCCGCCTCCGACGTCTGCGTCACCACCGCCGGCCGGCCCGCCTCACTCGTACCGGCACGAGACCCCGGCCCCGGACGCGGACCACGCAGCCCCGACAGACCCGCCGACGTCTCGGGGCCCTTGAGCCGGCGGGCACCGCTCGAACCGGCCCCTTCGGAATCCGACCGCCCCGGCTCCCTCCGGCCCGACCCCCCGGGCAGATAGCCACGCACCGGCTTCGGACGCCCCGCGGCCAGCTGCCGCGACAACTCCACCGCCGCATGCTCGTCACCCTCGTGCGCCCGCAGTTCCACCGCGACCGCGTAGACCGCCAACGACCCCGCGTCGAGGTCTTCGAACGACGGCTCGGCCTCAGGCGTGAAGGCATCCAGCCGCTGGTGCGTCCGCACGATGTTGAACGCCGTCGCCACTTCCTCCGCACCCGGCCGGTCCTGCGACCACCGGGCAGCCACCTCCGACCGCACGGTGTCGAGGTCCACCGCTGCGGACGCGGTGTCCGGCTCCCCGACCTGCGCCTGCTCGCCGGCCCGGCGGCCCGGCTCACCGGATGCCGTGGCCGGGGGACGGCCGGTCTCCTGCGGGGGCGCGGCCGCCGCGCGGCCGGCTTCCGACGGGGTCGTCGTGGCCGGCGGGCGGCTGCTCGTCGCCCGGGGGTCCGTGGTCGCGGTGCGGGGCGCTTCGGGCGAGGCCGTGGCCGTGTTCCGGGAGGCGTCGGGAGTCGCCGTGGCGGTCGGCCGAGAGCCTTCCTGGGACGGCGTCCTCGTGGGCCGGCCCCCTTCGGTGACACCCGTGGCCGTCGGGCGGCCCGCCTCCGGGGTCACCGTGCCGGAGACGGGCGCGGTGGCGGTGGCGGTGGCGGTGGCGGTGGCGGTGGCGGTGGCGGTCAGGGGCGTACCGGAGGCCGGCACGCCGGTCGAGGCGGTTCCGGTCGGGGCCGCCGCCATCGGGGCCGCCATGGGAGCCGCCATCGGGGCCGGGGGCTGTCTCTCGGCTGGGGCCTCGTCCGCGGCAGGGCCGCCGGTGACGAAGTCCTGGCCGGTGTTCTCCTCCGTCTGTCGCTGGGTGCCGCCGGTCGTGGCGGTGCGGGGGGCGCCGGACGCGGTGGCCGGCCGTGCGGTGTCCGCCGGCTCCCCACCCCCGGCCGCGGTGTGCGCCGGGGCGACGGTCGACGGCACCGCCCCCTGCCCCACCGCCGGCACAGCGATCCCGCCCAGCCCCGCCAGCGCGTTCACGTCATTGAACCCGCCCGCCTGCTCGGCGAGTTCACGAGACTCCTGCCCCGCCTTCGACGACAGGCCACCCCCACCGGCCGGCACCACCCCAGGGCTGCCGGCCGACGAACCCCGCGCTCCCCCTTCCTCCTCCGCCTTCCGCGTGGCCTCCCGCAGACCACCCACCCCGTCCGCCACACCCGAGTGCAGCATCCCCTCACTGAACTCGCTCAGCCCCGACGTCCAGAAGCTCGTCGCGAACCCACTCCACGACCACGGCACCCCGTAGAACGCCATCGCCAGCAGCGTCTCGGGAAGCGCCTCCGTCAACCCGTCCGCGACGAACTCCGACACCTTCCCCGGCGCCCGCGACAACCGCTCACCGAACGACGGCGAACCATTCGCCCCCGCCGGCAGATCCCGCCCCAGCTTCCCCGTCACATCCCCTGGCAGATCCTTGACCACGTCGCGGCCCGCCCCCCGGCGGAACAACCCGTTGAACCGGTCCGCCAACCCCCGCAACGGCCCCGACAAGCCCCCCGCGGCCCCACCGAACGCCGCGCTCTGCCACACCGCCACCCAGTCCACACCACGCGGCTTCATGTCCGGACCGTTGAACGCCATCAGCCCCAGACGCACCACCAGCGTCTGGAAAGCCTCCTCCAACGCCTCGCTCAGACTCGGCATCAGATGCGTCCGCCGCAAGAACAGGTCCAGCGCCGTCAGGAACGTCGTCGTACTCCGCGCCTTCGCCGCCGCCGCCTGACCCGCCGCCGCCGGATTGAACCACGCCGTCGCCGCCAGGATCATCAGCTCGATCACCAGCCGGATCAACTCGGCGATGATCTGCCACTTGCTCTCCTGGATGTTCAACGACTGATCACGGTGACCGGCCCCGACCTGCTCCAGACTCGCCCGGTACTCCCGCAGGTAGTTCGTCCCCCCGCCCGCACCCGTCAGCACCGACATCGCCCGCACGTACGAACGCCCCGCATCACCCGGCAACGACGCACCCACATGCCGCACCGAATACGCGATCTCGTCTTCCAAAGAAGCCATCCGCCGCCCGAAATCACGCAACTGCCGGCTGCTGGCCGCCGCACCCGTCTCACTCGCCTGCGGCAGACCAGCCCCGATCAACGCGATCAGAAGCCCGTTCAACTCCTTCGAAACACGCAGATCACCCATCGTCAGTGCCTGCCGCCGTACTCCGCCTGCTCCGCGGCGACCCCTTCGAACGCTTCGTCCCGGGCCCTCTCGACGTGTGTGGCGGAGCCCGCGGTCTGGTCCACCACGGACACGATGGCCTCGATCACCTGCCGCCCGGACTCCATGGTCTGCCGGTAGGTCTTCCGGATCTGGGGTCCCACCTGCTGGGCGTAGTCGTCGTTGTCACCGGCCCACCCGGTGAGCGTGTTCCGGTGGCCGGCGAAGGCGGTGACGAACTCGTGCGCGTCCCTGGCGATGTCTTCCAGGAGCTTCGCACCCACGCGGGTGCGGTGCGGGTCTGCTTGGAACGAGTTTCCAGCCATGAGGGTTCTCCAGGTCGGGGGCTTTCTGTGACGCGTCCCGTGCGGGTGTGCACCGGACCGGGTCTGCTGGGTGACTGCGGGCGCTCAGGCGGTGTCCTGGTCCTCCACGATCTCGTCGCGCAGCCGTCCGCCGGCCGGCTTGCCGGGCCCGCGCTCTCCCTCGGTGACCATCGAGCCGAACAGTCCCTCCCAGTCGATCTCCACCCCGGGGACGTCGGTGAGCTGCGGGACGCTCTCGGAGATCGGCCGGTAGGTGTCGAGCACCTGCTGAGCCATACGGGAACGGGCCTGTCCCAGCGTCTGCATGATCACGGCGGACAGCTGGGCGGGGGCCATCGCCCGGTACTTGCCGTCGTGGAACCTCAGGGCCGTCACCTCGCCCTGCGGGCCGACGGTGATCTCCACCGACCGGTCCTTGGACATGACGGTGACCGCCGCGCTCCGCAGCTTCTGCTCGGCGTCGGCGACCGCCGCCCTGGTGGACTCCAGGGCCTCCATCGCCTTGGCAAGACGCTCCTCGACGGGTTCCATCCGTATGTCTCCTTGCTTTCCGCTGGTCTTCGTGGCCGGCGTGTCCCGGGGCCGTGCGATACGTCAGTCGTCCCGGCCGAGCACGGCGGGCACTCCCCCGTCCTCGGTCCCCCAGACCTCCTCGTCCTCGGACAGCCAGGTGGTGCGGGTACGGTCCTCGCTCTGCGTGGGCTGGCCGCCGGGCCCGGCTCCCGCACCGGGGAAGAACGGGGCGCCCGAGCTGCTGGTCGCGGTCCGGGCCGCGGCGGCCTCCTCGGCAGCGGCGGCGGCCCGGGAGGCGGCGGCCGTCGTACGCGGGGTGCCCGTGACGGCGCTGTCGGTGTCGGCGAAACCGGAGCGGACCCGCTCCGACCCCGACAGGTCACCGCCCATCGCGCCCGCTCTGGAGGCCGCGGCCAGCGCGCCGGGGTTCAGCCCTCCCGCGCCGGAGAGGCCGTCGGTGCCCGACGTGCCGCCCAGCGCGCCGGACAGGGAGGAGGTGTACGGCACGTCGTCGTAGAGGAAGTCCCCGTCGGTGGCGGAGTCGGTGAGGGAGGCGGGGAGGGAGACGCCCGAGGACGAGCCGGACGACAGGCCGCCGTTCAGGGATCCGTTCAGGGAGGTGTTGACCGAGCCGGTCGAGCCGTTCAGGCCGGGTGTGGTGGTGCTCGTCGAGGAGCCGCCGCCCAGCGACGACGTGTCGATGCCTGCGCCGTCGGGCTGGTCGACGGTGTAGCTGCCGTCCGGGTTGAGCGTGCTGACCAGACCGTCCGGGAAGGTGGTGGTGATGCTGCCGTCGGCGTTCGCCCTGGTGGTGCTGCCGTCCGGGTTGGTGATGCTCTGACCGGGCTGGAGGTCGCCGTGGGTGACGGTGCCGTTCGCGCTGGTGGTGCTGTACGAGCCGTCCGGGCCGAGGGTGACCTTGCTGCCGTCGGGGAACGTGGTGGTGACGGTGCCGTCCGCGTTCTGCACCGAGGTGCTGCCGTCGGCGTCGACCAGGGTGGTGCGGCCGTCGGGGTCGGTGGTGGAGGTGCTGCCGTCCGGGAAGGTGGTGATCTCGGTGCCGTCCGGCTTGGTCGTGGTCGTGCTGCCGTCGGGATTGGTGACGGTGATGCTGCCGTCGGGGTTGACCTTGGTGGAGCCGCTGCCGCCGCCGGTGCCCAGGCTGTTGAGCGCGCCGTTGAGCAGCGAGGTGTAGGCGGGGGAAACCCCCGCGCCGGTGTCCGAGGTGCCGCCGGAGCCGGTGTCGCCGGTACCGGAGCCGGTGGGGTCGGACAGCAGCCCGTCGATGCCCGGGGTACCGGCGAGGCCGGTGTCGTTGAGCGCGCTGTCGGTGGTGCCGGGGCCGCCGCCGGAGAACAGGTCGTTGAGCGCGTCGTTGGTGGACGCGCCCATGTCGTTCAACGCCTGGTTCTGGTCGTTGAGCGCGTTGTTCATGGAGCCGGAGATGTTGTTGAGCGCGTCGTTGACCGACGCGTTCTGGTTGTTGAACAGGCTGGCGATGTCGTTCGGGTCGAAGTTCGAGTTCGCGTTGCCGTCGCTGTTCCCGTTGCCGGTGGAGCTGAGCGTCGCCGACGGTGCCTCCTCGAACCCGTAGTCCGGGTCCCAGGCGGTGTTGAGCAGCTTCGACCAGGCCTCCGCCAGGCCGGTCTGCGCGGTCTCGGCGGCCGGGTCGAGGTGGGCGACGACGTTGTTGTTCCAGCGGGTGACGGCCTCCTGGGCGATCTTCACCCAGGTGTTGGGGTCGGTGAGGGGACCGTAGGCCGGGACGTTCTCCTTGAAGCCCGCCATCAGGTCGTACCAGTAGTCGTCGCCGCCGGAGCTGCTCCCCGTGGATCCGTAGGTGTTCGAGTGGGTGACCACCCTGCCGGCGTTGTTGGCGTTGATCCACTGCGCGACCTCGTGGAGGACGCCGCGGACCGTGACCTCCGGGTCCCAGTGGGCGGCGGCGGTGGTCGGGGAACCGTCGGGGGCCGTGCCGGAGACCGTGCCCTTGTCGCTGTGCCAGTCGTCGAACGCGACCTTGAGCGTGCGCAGGCCGACGCTCAGCGCCATCTCGGCGCGGACCAGCCCGGCCCCGTGGTAGGTCCGGGGCCGGTAGTGGTCCACCTTGCTCTCGAGCGGCGCGCTGAAGCCGGGCGGCGCCAACTGCTCCTTGTAGTGCTTGTACTGGGTGTGCAGGGTCGTGATGAGGTTCTGGAAGACGCCGGCCGCGTTGCCCTGCCAGGCCGCGCCCGGCCCGTCCATCGCGTCGGTCCAGGTCTTGAGCCGTTGCTCGTGCTGGTCGAAGAAGGCCATGGCCCGGTCGATGGACCGGGCGCGGTGGGAGAACGTGCCGAGGTCGACGGCGTCCTCCTCGGCCACGCTCAGACCGTCGAACGAGAAGCCGGTGGTCCGGTACGGCGGGTAGGACAACTGGCTGATGGCCGCGTTCGAGCCGAGTGAGTACTTCTGGAAGTTGGTGCCCGCCTGCCCTGAGCCCCGCTGCCAGGGGAAGCCGATCCGGACCACGTACAGGTTGAGCTTCTTGGCGTTCGTCATCGGGCCGCCGTCGCCGGTACCCGCGTAGAAGAGGAGGAAGTCCCCCCGTGACGCCAACCGGTTGGCCAGCGCGGTGCCGTCGACCTTCCCGACGTTGCTGATGGTGAGATCGATCCAGGGCGCGTCCACGGCGTTGTCGTCGCTGTCGCCGTACTTCCTGGCCTTGCCCTTGAGGTCCTCGGTGACCGAGTCGCGGGTCGGGACCTTGTACCCGGTCATCAGGTAGACGGTCGTCTCCCACTTGCCGGGCGTTTCGTCTGCCATCGCGGGGGCTCGCCTTTCGGTCGGGAGGGTCAGGTGGTGCTGTGTCCGCCGAGGTCCTGGCCGACGTCGGCCATGGCGGAGATGAACCGGTCGCTGCTGATGGAGTCCAGGGACGTCCCGGCGGTGTTGAGCAGGGTGCGCACCGTGTCCCGGAGGTCGGTGTCCATGTCGCGGAAGAGGTCCTGGTGCTTGACGAAGACCTTGTCGATCGCGGTCGCCAGCGCGACCATGTTGGTGCGCAGGCTGTCACCGTGCACCGTGGCCCCGGCACCCATCTGACCGATCGTCAGCTGCTTGTTGGGGGCGCTGCTGAGCGTCGAGGAGATGGTGAACAGGGACTCGACCGACGGGGTGTCGGCCGTGTCCTGGCGCATCTTCCTGATCTCGGCGATGAAGGTCTGGACCTCGTTGTCGGCGAACTGGGTGAGCGACGCGGAGTCCAGATGGGTGAGGTCTGCCATGGTGCTTGCTTCCTTCCCTCGGAGTCGGTCCGGATCGGGTCCGGGACGGGTCCGGATCGGGGCTGGGACGGGTCCGGGACGGCGCGGCCCGGTCGGCGGGCGGTGGCGGGCGACGCCGTCCCGCCGGTCAGCTCAGTTCGCTCCACATCTGCGACAGGCTGGTCTCGGTCTGCCGGTAGTTGTTGGAGATCTCGCCGAGCAGGGTGGCGTGGGACATCAGCAGCTGTTCCATCGTGGTGACCGCGTTGTTCCAGTCGGTCTGGGCCGTGGTGTACGCCTCGGCGTCCGCGCCCTGCCAGGTGGTCTTGAGCGCGCTGAGCTCGGCCTCCAGGTTGTCCAGGGTGGTCTCGATCGCCCTGGTCTGCTGGATCATGTCCTCCACGCCCTGCTCGACGTGGTTGTACTCGACGTGGATCACGCCGTCGGTCATGTCGCTCACGGATACTCCTCGTGCTGGGGGTCGGGGCGGTTCCGGTCCGGGGGGTGCCGGCCGGCGGGCCGTGGGGTCGTCGTCAGGTGAGCTGGTTGTAGGCCGAGTCCGCCGCGCCGCTGGAGGTGCGGATCATGTCGGTGATGTTCGACTGGGTGCTGCCGTGGGTCTGGAGGGTCAGGTTCAGGCGGTCGATCAGGCCCTGCAGCTTGTTGAGGATGATCTGCGCCTGCCCGTCCCACTGCGTCAGCAGGTTCTGGAACTCGCGGCCGTCCGCGGAGTTGGCGCTGTAGGCGACGGCGAGGTTGCCGGCCGTGGTGTCGACGTCGTTCTTGCAGCGCTGGATGCCCTGGTGGGCCGACTGGAGGGCGTTGATGCCGGCCGTGGTCGAAGCCCTCGTCGACTGCTGCAGCGGTGTTGCCATTGCGTACCTCGTTCCGATGAGTGGGTTTCGGTGGTCCGGGCCGCCCGGGGACGGTCCGGAAGTGCGGTCAGCCGGTCGGGGACTGGGTGCCCCCGGACGACGCGACGGGCTTGCCGCCCGCGGGGGCGCCCCCGGGCCCGGCGGCCGTGCCGGTGGCGCAGCCGCCCGCGGACGTGGTGCGGACCGGGGCGCTGCCGGAGGCGGCGGCCGGGTCCAGGTCGGGCCCGGTCGGCAGCATGGCCAGCAGCGGGGACGGCAGGCCCACGGCGTCCGCGCCGCCGTAGCCGAGCGCGGTGACGGCGCCGGAGGAGACCATGCGGTACTTCACGCCCGCGTCGGTCACCAGGTAGGTGGTGTCGCCCAGCGTTCCGCCGTCCGCGCTGAGCGCGCGGACCACCGCTCCGGCGCCCGGGCGCACCGCGACGGCGTCCACCGGGGAGCAGGCGGGGGCGGCCTCCTCGGGGGTGGCGGCCGGCGCGGCGCCGAGGGTGGAGACCACGGCGACACTGGTCACCGGGCCCTTTCCGGTCGGCCGGAGGGCCGCGCACACGTCGTCCCGCGCGGCCGGGCCGGTCAGCTTCGGCGGGTCGGCGGGCCAGCCCGGGGCGGCGGCCGACGCGCCGGTGGCCAGGTGGGCGTCGGCGGTGTCGGTGGCCAGCGGTGCCGGCACCGGCTTGTGTCCCTCGTAGCCGTGCTCCCGGGTGCGTGGATCGCCGAGGGCGAGCGCCGCCTGGGTGGCCGTGACCGCGACCAGGCCCTGCCGGGACAGCAGGTAGTACTGCACCGGCGAGTTGGGCACCTGCACGGTGAACAGCTGTCCGACCCGGGTGGTCCGGCCGTCCAGCGTGGGACCCTTCTCGCCCTGTCCGGGCACCGCCGGGGGCGAAAGGTCGGGGCCGGCGGGCAGCGTGTTGAGGAACTCCGCCGAGACCGCCCGGACCGGTGCGCCGCCGTAACCGAGCGCCCGGTCCGCGCCGTGCTCGGTGTCCAGTCTCAGCCGGCGGCCGCGCCACACCAGGTAGCGGGCCCGGTCGGGGGCGGCGACCAGCAGGGCCTGGCCGGCGGTCAGCCCGTCGCCGGCCGGCGGCCGCGCGCCGACGACGAGGGTGGTGGTGGTCGTCTGCTTGCCCCCCGCCGGGCTGAACAGTCCGGAGCACACCAGCCAGGGGCCGGCGTTGACGTCCTGGGCGGCCGGCAGGTCGTCGGGTGCGCCGGGGATGCCGACGGCGGCGCCGTGCGGGGTGCCGCTCAGGGAGGCGCCGGAGACCAGGGTCGTGGACAGGTCGGAGCCGCCGATGAGCCGGGCGGAGGCGTAGTTGCGGACCGGGCGCAGGACACCGTCCTGGTACAGATAGCGGGCCCCGGTCTCCTTGCGCACGATCAGGCCGTCGGCGCTCTTCCAGGAACTGTCGCCGCCCGGCGAGAGCAGTCCGAACAGGACGCAGCCGGCCGCCGCCAGCGCACCGATCAGCAGGCCCATGGCGGCGCCGCGGCCGGTGCGGCCGGTGGGGCTCTCCGGGGCGTCCGGGTCCGAGAGCAGCATGCCCGAGGACAGCCGGCCCATCATGAAGACATGGGCCTCGACCTGGTCCCGCTTGGACTGCATCCCCGCTGTTCCTTCCTCTTCCTGCTCCGGCTCTCACGTTCTCCCGGACGGGTCTTCCGCGTCCGGACCGGCTCTCAGCCGAAGACCCCGCGCATCCGGCCGTAGACGCCCAAGGTCCACAGCACCAGCGGCAGCAGCGCGATCGCGGCCGTGGAGTGCAGCAGTTCCGCGGCCCGCCCCCAGTGCGGTACGAGCCGGCGGCCCGGCAGCGTCCAGCACAGGACGGCCAGCGCCGCGGCCACCCCGGCCAGCGCCGCGACCAGCAGCAGCCGGGTCTGCGTACCCGATTCCGCGGCGAGCGCCGTCACCAGGGCGGCCGCCCCCCACACGCCGGGGACCAGCACCGCGGTGCGCTGCCAGGCGTTGCCGATGCCCCGGCTGTGCAGCGCCAGCAGCAGCGCCAGCACGGCCGCGGTGACCCGCGCGGGGGTGCCGGGGTCGGCGGCCAGGGCGGTCAGGGCGCCGGTGCAGATCACGCCGACCGCCGCGTACAGGGCGGTCATCCACGCCTCGGCGCGGACGGTGCGGGTGACCAGCCGCTCACCGGGTTCGGGGTCGATGCCCTGCTGGAGTTCGTCGGCGTTGGTGGGCAGGGGCGGCATGCGCAGGCCCGCCAGCCAGAACGAGCAGGCCGGTGCCGACGCGCCGAGCAGGACGGCGGCCACCGCGACGACCGCCGCCGCGTGCGCCGCCGGCACGTCGAGCAGCACCATCAGCAGCCCGCCGAGCCAGGCCGCCACCGCGACCACGGCAAGCGCCAGGTAGAACCGGGCCGGACCGGAGAGGGCGATGAGCGCGAGACCGGCACCGGCCGCGCACGCGGCGGACGCGGACAGCAGCCGGACGCCCGTGGCGCCGGGGCCGGAGCCGCCGTCGGCGCTGAGCGCGGGCAGCAGCCAGCCGGCCAGCGCCAGGCAGGCAGGGGACATGAGGGCGATGGCGGCGGCCGAGCCGTTGTCGGCCATGGACCGGCTGGCGGTGGCCGCGCCGGCGATCAGCAGCAGCCCGATGGCGGCCGCCGTGCCGGCCCGCACCGCCACCGGGCCGCCCGGCAGCGCGAGCACCACCAGGGCGAGGGCCGACGCGGCGGCCAGCAGCGTGCGCAGCAGCCACCGGGTCGTCTGCTCGGTCCAGCGGTACGGGCGTTCCCGCAGCGTGCCGGCCATACCGTCGACCAGGTCGTCGAAGTGCGCCTCGGGCAGGGCCTCGACGCGTGGGCGCAGATGCAGGGTGTCGCCGTCGCGCAGGCCGAGCGACTGCGGGGTCGCCTCCAGGTCGAGGGGCGCGCCGCCGAGCCGCTGCACCACCCAGCCGCCGTGTTCCAGACCGGACTCCTCCAGTTCCTCGCCGGCGTAGCCGATCACGATGGGCAGCAGGTCGGCGAAGGGGATGTCCGAGGGCACCGCGAGATCAACGGACCTCTGGGACGTCTGCACCGTCACCCGGCACAGACCGGCCACCGCACTGTCGGTCACGGCTCGTTCAGCCTCTCTTTCCTCATGTCCCCGTGGTGGGCGTCCGGTTCGCAGGTCCGGGGCGACGGGCCGGCCCGGGGACGCTCTTCGGCCGCCCAGGGGGCCGCGCTGCTGCCGTAAGAGGCGGGCGTGGGCCTGGGGGAGGCCCGGGGGGAACGGCGCCGTTCGGCGCGTTCCCGTTCGCCGGGGCGATCGTAGGGCGACGTGTGTGAGGGAAAACTGACCGGACGGCGGGCCGGACGCCTTC
This sequence comes from Streptomyces sp. NPDC004542, assembly GCF_040610035.1. NCBI lineage: Bacteria > Bacillati > Actinomycetota > Actinomycetes > Kitasatosporales > Streptomycetaceae > Streptomyces > Streptomyces sp. NPDC004542. Next base: position 71 of record NZ_JBEXLP010000044.1, on the reverse strand, counting down.
CGTCCCTCCCCGTGCCGGGCCGCACCGCCCGCCGCGCCGCCCCCGGGCGCGGCCGCCCGCGGGGCGGCCCC
>NZ_JBEXLP010000043.1:0-61312 GCF_040610035.1 Streptomyces sp. NPDC004542 | reverse complement strand
TTCAAGTACCTGGTGGACGCGCTGCACCGGGCGGGAATCGGCGTGATCATGGACTGGGTGCCCGCGCACTTCCCGCGCGACGACTGGGCGCTGGCCCGCTTCGACGGGGACCCCCTGTACGAACCCGGGGACGCGCGGCGGGCGGAACACCCGGACTGGGGGACCTACGAGTTCGACTACGCCCGCACCGAGGTGCGCAACTTCCTGGTCGCCAACGCCGTGTACTGGTGCGAGGAGTTCCACATCGACGGCCTGCGCGTGGACGCCGTCGCCTCCATGCTCTACCTCGACTACTCGCGCCAGGACGGTCAGTGGGAGCCCAACGCGTACGGCGGGCGGGAGGATCTCGCCGCGATGGCGTTCCTCCAGGAGATGAACGCGACCGTCTACCGGCGGGTGCCCGGGGTGGTGACGATCGCGGAGGAGTCCACCGCGTGGGGCGGCGTGACGCGGCCCACCGACACCGGCGGGCTCGGTTTCGGGCTGAAGTGGAACATGGGCTGGATGCACGACTCGCTGGAGTACGTCGCCCATGAGCCGGTGCACCGCACGTACCACCACCACGAGATGACCTTCTCGATGGTGTACGCCTACAGCGAGAACTACGTGCTGCCCATCTCCCACGACGAGGTGGTGCACGGCAAGCAGGCCCTGGTGTCCAAGATGCCGGGCGACTGGTGGCAGCGGCGCGCCAACGTCCGCGCCTACCTGGGCTTCATGTGGGCGCACCCGGGCAAGCAGCTGCTCTTCATGGGGCAGGAGTTCGTGCAGGGCGCCGAGTGGTCGGTGGAGCACGGACCGGAGTGGTGGCTGCTGGATCCGGGCCACTGCGCCGCGGCCGACCACCGGGGCGTGCAGGACCTGGTCCGGGACCTCAACACGGTCTACCGTGCCACCCCCGCCCTGTGGCAGCGCGACACCGACCCGGGCGGCTTCCGCTGGATCGCCGTGGACGCGGCGGACGACAACGTCTTCGCCTTCCTGCGCTTCGACGCGGCGGGCGCCCCGCTGCTCGCGGTGTCGAACTTCTCCCCCGTCGTGCGCCACGACTACCGCCTGGCCGTCCCCGGGGAGGTTCCCGCCTGGCGGGAGGCGCTCAACACGGACGCCCTGCGGTACGGCGGCAGCGACGTCACCTGCCCGGACCCGGTCGGGACGCAGGACGCGGCCGTCCGGCTCACGCTCCCGCCGCTCGCCACCGTCTGGCTGACGCCGGCGTGACGGGCCGCGTGGGGAGGTGACGGGCTCCGTCGGGCGCCGCCAGGTGTCGACGGCCGCCACAGGGGCAGTCGGGGTCGTACCAGCCCGCGACGCCCCGTCGCGGTGCGTATGGAAAGGCGGCCCCACGTGCGCACCGTCGGTGTGGAGGAGGAGCTCCTCCTGGTCGACCCCGACAGCGGCGACCCGAAGGCGCTGTCGGCAGCGGTGCTGGCCCGCGCCTCGCTGCTCGATCCCGCGCAGGACGTGTTCGAGAAAGAGCTGTACGGGCAGATGCTGGAGTTCGCCACGCATCCGCAGACGGACATGGCGGACCTCGGCGCGGAGATCGTGCGCTGCCGCAAGGAGGCGGCCCGGCACGCCGGTGAGATCGGCTGCGCCGTGGCCGCGCTGGCCACCTCCCCGCTACCGGTCAGCCCCTCCATCAGCGTGAACGACCGCTACCAGTGGCTGGCGGAGCACTACGGCATCGCCACCCGAGAGCAGCTCGTCTGCGGCTGTCACGTCCATGTGGCGGTCGACTCCGACGAGGAGGGCGTCGCGGTCCTCGACCGCATCCGGCCGTGGCTGCCCGTGCTGTTGGCGATCAGTTCCAACTCCCCGTTCTGGCAGGGCCGCGACTCCGGCTACCACAGCTACCGCAGCCGGGTGTGGGGGCGCTGGCCGTCGGCCGGTCCGACGGAGCTGTTCGGGACGGCGGAGAACTACCACCGCCGGGTGGCGGACATGGTGGCCACCGGGGCGATCCTGGACGAGGCGATGGTCTACTTCGACGCCCGGCTGTCCGAGCGCTACCCGACCGTGGAGATCCGGGTCGCCGACGTGTGCCTGCACGCGGACACGGCCGTCCTGGTCGCCTCGCTCGCCCGCGGCCTGGTGGAGACCGCCGCGCGCGAGTGGCGCGGCGGCGCGGAGCCGGCCGGGCACAGCGTGAGTGTGCTGCGGCTGGCCGCCTGGCAGGCCGCCCGGTCGGGGCTGGGGGGCGATCTGCTCCATCCGGCGACGATGCGGCCGGAGCCGGCCGCGGCGGTGGTGCGCGCGCTGCTCGAGCACGTCGGCGACGCCCTCACCGGCACCGGTGACCTGGCCCGGGTCGAGGAGGCCGTCTCCGGCCTCCTCCAGCGGGGCAACGGCGCCCATGTGCAGCGTGAGCTGATGGAGCGCAAGGGCAGCCTGCGGGACGTCGTCACCGAGTGCGTGCGGCGCACCCAGTCCTGACCGGCGCGTTCCGGCGCCCGGGTCTCACCGGATCAGCACCAGGGCGTACACCAGGAAGAAGTCCGCGACCAGCACGACGAGCGCCAGGGTCAGGGTGAGTGGGGGGCCCAGCCCTCGGGCGGGTTGTGCGTCTCCAGGGGGCCGGCGCCCGGCATGCTGCTCTCCGCGGGCGGCGTCCCGCCGGGCGGCACACCGCCGCCGGGCGCTCCAGGCCGGTGGTGCGCTCGGGCTCCTGGCCGGGATTCACATGAGTCATGTTTCCCGAGTCCCCAGGACACGCCGAGATCATCAGTCGGCCACGACTTCTCCGTTCCCGGCACCAATCGCGCGCACCTGGGCTACATTCGAGCACCGCCGACAACGGGACTCGTCGGCGGAGTCACTCTCCGTACACCCCAGGAGCAGCGCATGCGCGACCCCGCTCTCGCTCCAGCAGCCACCCCGCCCCTGGTCGGCGGGCTGGCCGACGGCGTCTTCGAGACGGCGGCCCGCAACCCCGACCGGCCGGTGGTGGCCCGCCGCCCGGACGGCGGGCCGGGCGCCTGGGAGGAGGTGACGGCCGCCGAGCTGCGGGACGAAGTGGTCGGCGTGGCCAAGGGACTGGTGGCTTCCGGCATCTCCCCCGGCCACCGGGTGGCGGTCATGGCGCGCACCCGGTACGAGTGGACGGTGCTGGCACACGCGCTGTGGGCGGTGGGCGCGGAGGTGGTCCCGATCCATCCGGCGTCCTCGCGCGACCAGGTCGAGTTCATCCTGCGGGACGCCGGCTGCGTGGCCGTGGTGGTGGAGGACGACAAGGGCGTCATGACGGTCGGCACGGTGTGCGCGGACCTGCCACGGCTGGGGCACGTGTGGCAGCTGGACACCGGTGCCCTGGCGCAGCTGGCCGAGCGGGGCCAGTTCGTGCCGCTGACCACGGTGGAGTCGCTGCGCCGGATCGTGCTGCCGGACTCGACCGCGGCGGTCGTCTACACCTCCGGCACCACGGGCCGCCCGCAGGGCTGCGCGCTGAGCCATCGGGGTCTGGCGTACCCGTGCGACACGCTGCTCGAGGGCTGGGGGCACACGGCGGCGCCCCCGGGGGAGCAGGCGTCGGTCCTGGCCTTTCTGCCGTTCTCCCACGTGTACGGGCTCATGGTCCAGGTGATGTGCGTGCGCGGCGGGATCCTCATGGCCCACGAACCGGAGATGACCGCGGCGGCGATCTCGTCGGCGCTGCGCACGTTCCGGCCGACGTACCTGTACGGCGTGCCGTCCGTCTTCGAGAAGGTCTACAAGACCTTTCTGCGTACGGCGCAACAGGCGGGTCGTGGAGCGCTGTTCGAGCGGGCCGCGCAGACGGCGCGGGACTTCGCCATGGCCGGGGAGCGGCAGCGGCTGGGCACGGGGCCGGGGCCCGGCTTCGACCTGCGGCTGCAGCACGCCCTCTACGAACGGACGGTGTACCGCCGGCTGCGGGCGGCGCTGGGCGGCCGGGCGGTGCGGGCCACGTCGGGCGGCTCAACGCTCGACCGCGAGCTCTCCCTGTTCTACGAGGGCATCGGCATCTACGTGCACGACGGCTACGGGCTCACGGAGAGCAGCGGCGGGATCACCATGCAGCCGCTGGGCCGGGAGAAGTCCGCAACCGTGGGGCGGCCCCTGCCGGGCACCGAGATCCAGGTGGCCGACGACGGGGAGATCCTGGTGCGCGGTCCGTCGGTGTTCCAGGGCTACGTGGGCGACGAGGCCGGGACCCGGGCCGCGCTGCGCGGCGGCTGGCTGGCCACCGGCGACATCGGCCGCCTGGACTCCGAGGGGTATCTGACCCTCACCGGCCGCAAGAAGGACATCATCGTCACCAGCGGCGGCAAGAGCGTGGCGCCCGCCCCGCTGGAGCAGCGCCTGCGGATGCACCCACTCGTCCACCAGGCGGTGGTGGTGGGTGACGACCGGCCCTGCGTGGGGGCGCTGCTCACGCTGGACCCGGAGTTCCTCGCGCACTGGCGGGCGGCCCTGGCGCCGCAGGGCGACACTCCGGGCCGGGAGGTCCGCGAGGACAACGCGCTGCGCGAGGAGCTGAACCGGGCGGTCGCCGCCGCGAACAGCACGGTGTCACGGGCCGAGTCCATCCGGGTCTACCGGGTGGTCGCCGAGCCGTTCGACGCGGCCAACGGGCTGATGACGCCGTCGATGAAGCTGCGCCGGGACCTGATCGTCCAGCACTACGCCGCGGAGATCGAGGCGATGTACCAGGCGCGCAGCCGGGCCGCGGCGCGGCTCGGACCGGCCGAACCGGCCGACTGGGAGGACTCGGACGACGTGTTCCGCTGAGGGCGCCCGCCGTGTGTGACGTCCGTGACCGGGGAGAGACGCGTACCCGGCCCGCCTGCGGGAACCCAAGGACGTGGAACAGCTGAGCCACGACTACAGCCGCGTTCATCCGGGCTGAGGAAGATGTGATGGCTACGGAGCCGCGTTGGGACGACACACCGCACCCGGAGAAGACGTACGAGCGTACGGTCTCCTTCGCGGGTGAGCTGCGCAATGTGACGGGGGCGCGGCTCGCCGCGGAGGAGTTCCTGGGTGCTCTGGCGCGGGCCTCGCCGCCGTCGGTCCCCGAGTCCTGGGACGACATCCTGCTGGTCGTCACGGAACTGGCGGCGAACGTCGTCCAGTACGCGCCCGGCCCGTTCGAGCTGCGGATGCGGCGCACGTTCGACGGCGTGCACCTCACGATGCACGACACCAGCACCACCCGGCCGGAGCCGCGCCCGTTCCACCCGAACACCGGAGGCGGCGGCATCGGCTGGCACCTGGTGCACACGCTGTGCGACCAGGTGAGCGTGGTGGTGACGGACACCGGCAAGGACATCCACGTGTTCCTGCCCTGGTGAGCGCCGGCGCAGGGCCGGCGCCCGGAGCAGAGGTCGCCGGCCCGCGTCGCCGGCCGCTCCGACCGGCGCTTTCCGAGCCCGCCGCGGCCGGCCGGGACAACCCTCGTACGGCCTTTACACAGGAATACACCGCATATTCGTGCGACACACGGGTTACTCAGGTCCCGGGCCGGGGCATGCTGGTGCCCACGCGTTCGTCTGCCTGCCGCACCTGGCTGGCGTGGCGGCTCGGGGCACGGTGGGATCGATGTGGTGCGAAGCAGCGATCCAGGGGCATGCGAACGGCGTCCGATCGAACCGCCTGGAGCCGCAGAAAGGGATGGACACCGTGACACGACCCAGGATCCTGGTGGTCGGCGCAGGCTTCGCCGGAGTGGAGTGCGTTCGCCGCCTGGAGCGCAAGCTCGCCCCTGACGAGGCCGACGTCACCCTGGTGACGCCGTTCGCCTACCAGCTCTACCTGCCCCTGCTGCCCCAGGTCGCCTCGGGCGTGCTGACGCCCCAGTCGATCGCCGTCTCCCTGCGCCGCAGCAAGAAGTACCGCACCCGGATCATCCCCGGCGGCGCCATCGGCGTGGACCTGAAGGCCAAGGTCTGCGTCATCCGCACCATCACCGACGAAACGGTGAACGAACGCTACGACTACCTCGTGCTGGCTCCGGGCAGCATCACGCGGACCTTCGACATCCCCGGGCTGACCGAGCACGCGTTCGGCATGAAGACGCTGGCCGAGGCCGCGTACATCCGCGACCACGTGATCTCGCAGCTGGATCTCGCCGACGCCAGCCACGACCCGGCGGAGCGCGCCTCGCGGCTGCAGTTCGTGGTGGTCGGCGGCGGTTACGCCGGCACCGAGACCGCGGCCTGTCTGCAACGGCTGACGCATGCCGCCGTCAAGCGCTACCCGCGCATCGACCCCAAACTGATCAAGTGGCACCTGATCGACATCGCGCCGAAGCTGATGCCGGAGCTGGGCGACAAGCTCGGCCGCAGCGCACAGGAGATCCTGCGCCGCCGCGGGATCGACATCTCCCTGGGCGTGTCGATCGACAAGGCGGGCCCGGAGGAGGTCACCTTCACCGACGGCCGGGTGGTGCCCACCCGCACCCTGATCTGGACGGCCGGCGTGGTCGCCAGCCCGCTGATCGCCACGCTGGGCGCCGAGACGGTCCGGGGCCGGCTCGCCGTCGCCGCCGAGATGAACCTGCCGGGTCAGGACGGTGTCTTCGCGCTCGGTGACGCCGCCGCCGTCCCGGACCGGGCCAAGGACCAGGAGGGCGCGATCTGCCCGCCCACCGCGCAGCACGCGATGCGCCAGGGCAGGGTGGTCGCCGACAACGTCATCGCGACGCTGCGCAACCAGCCGATGCGGCCGTACGAGCACAAGGACCTGGGCCTCGTCGTCGACCTCGGCGGCAAGGACGCGGTCTCCAAGCCGCTCGGCGTCGAACTGCGCGGCGTGCCCGCCCAGGCCGTGGCCCGCGGCTACCACTGGTCGGCGCTGCGCACCAACGTCGCCAAGACCCGCGTGATGACGAACTGGCTGCTCAACGCGGTCGCCGGCGACGATTTCGTGCGCACCGGCTTCCAGGCCCGCCGGGCCGCGAAGCTCAAGGACTTCGAGTACACGGACGCGTACATGACGCCGGAGCAGGTGCGGGCGCATGTGGAAGGCGGTGCGGGCGGTGGGGACGCCCCCTCCCTGACCTGATCCGAGAACACCACGGGCCGCCGGCGCGCGTCCGGCCGGCGGCCCGCCTGTCGCGACACGGGAGAGAGCACGGCGGCGTGAGCACAGCGGGACGTTCGGTGCGGGCGGAGGTGTGGGACCGGCTCGCCGCGTCCGATCCGGGGCTGCTGCGGCTGACCGCGGGACTGCGGACGGTGTGCGCCATCGGGCTCACGCTCCTGCTGCTGGGCCCGCCGGGGGTCGGCGTGACCCATCTGGTGGCCGGGGCGATGGTCGCGATGGCGGCCACCTTCGCCATCCGCGAGAAACAGCCGGCCCGGCAGGCCGTCACCCTCGCGCTCGGCCTGCCGGTGGCGCTGGCCTCCGTGACGCTGGGCGCGCTGCTGAACACGCGGGTCGTGGCGGGCGACCTGTTCTTCGTGGCGCTCATCTTCTGCGCCGTCTACGGCCGCCGGTTCGGTGAGCGCGGTACGACGCTGGGGCTGATCGCCTTCCAGACGTACTTCATCTCCCTGTTCGTACGGGCGAGTGCCGGCGCCCTGCCCGGGCTGTACGGCGCGATCGCCGTGGGCTTCGCGTGTAGCGCGACCGCCCGGTTCGTCCTGGTACGGCAGACACCGGCGGGCACCCTGGACCGGCTGCGCCGCGCCTTCCGGGCCCGGCTGGCCCAACTGGTCCACGCACAGACCGAGTTGCTGGACGCCGGTCCCGAGGAGGTGGAGAAGGCGCTGGACGACGTCCGCACCGGGACCGCACGGCTGCACGAGGCGGCCCTGATGATCCAGAGCCGTCTGGAGGACGGGGCCTCCGACGAGGCCACGGCCCGCCTGGTGCAGCGCCGGATCGCCGAGGCCGAGATCGCCGCGGAGCGGCTGGGCCTGCTGCTGCTCACCGCGCGCGCCGAGCGGCGGGCGGACACCCTCACGCTGCACCTGCCGGGCGCGCCGGTGCCCTCGGCGGTCCGGGAGCCGGTGCGGGAGGAGGCGATCGACGCGCTGCGCCGGGACCTGCGGGCGCTGCGGGTGCAGGTGCTGCGGCCGGCCGGCGCGGACTCGGGAACGGGGCTGTCCCAGGTGCGCAACCGGCTGCTCGGCTACCGGGAGGGCGAGAACCTGCCGCCCGCGTCGCCCGCCGTCCAGGACGTCTTCCGGGGTCTCGGCGAGGCCGCGCGGGCGGTCCTCGGGCTGCGGATCGCCCTGGACGGGCCGCAGGACGACTCCGACGACAGCCCGGCGACCGCCCGCTCCCGCGAGGAACTGGACGCGGAGGACGTCGCCATCGCGGCGGGCGAGGACGGGCGGCGGGGGGACGAGCAGCCGACCGGGCTGCGGCGGCCCACCACGCGGGCGGCCGTACAGGTGTCCGTCGGCTCCGCGCTCGCCATCCTCGGCGGCGAGCTGCTCTCCGCCCACCGCTGGTACTGGGCGGTGCTGGCCTGCTGGATCGTGTTCATCAACACCGCCTCCACCGGGGAGATCCTGGTCAAGGGCTACCGACGGGTGCTGGGCACGGTCCTCGGCGTGGTGGCCGGCATCGGGCTCGCGGCGCTGGTCGGGCACCACACGTGGACGGCCTTCGGGCTGGTGCTGCTGCTCATCTTCGCGATGTTCTACACCGCGCCGTTGTCCTACACCCTGATGTCCTTCTTCGTGACGGCGATGCTGGGCCTGCTGTACACGCTGCTGAACACCTACAGCGCCGCCGTGCTGATCCTGCGCGTGGAGGAGACGGCGCTCGGCGCGGCCTGCGGGGCCTTGGCGGCGGCGGTGGTGCTGCCGGTGCGCACCGACCGCCGGACCGACGAACTCCTGGTCACCGCGCTGGACCGGCTGGCGGACGTGACCCGCGCCGCGGCCGACCAGCTCAGCGGTGGTGCGCCGGCCGACCTGCTGGACATGGCGCGGGACCTGGACCAGGCGCTGGCCGACCTGCGCGCGTCCGCCCAGCCGCTGACCCACCCGATCACGCCACTGCGGTCGAGGCGGGACACCGCGCGGTACCTCGTGGCGCTGCTGGAGACCTGCGCCTACCACGCGCGCTCGCTCGCGGCCACGGCGGAACTCCTGCCCAGCCATCCCTCGATCGCGGCGGATCCCCGGCTGCGCGTGGTGGGGCGGCGCATCGTGCACAACATCGAGGCGCTCGCCGCCCGCGTCGCGGACCGGCGGGCCACGGCCGAACTGGAGACCGATCCGAGCATCGCCTCGCTGCTGGAGCCCGGCTCCTACCACACCCCGCGCTACGGCAGGGTGACCGACCGGGTGCTGCGGCACCTGCAGCGCCTGGACGAGGCGGTGGCGGGCCTGGCCCGGCCCCTCGACGTGCCGGTGCGGCAGCCGAAGGGCTGATCCCACACGCGGCGGCGCGCGAGCGGCCACCGCCCGACGCGGATCCGACGGGCCCCGGCCGACCACCGCCCGCACCACGCAAACGCCCGGCCACCGTGGGGACCACGGACGGCCGGGCCACGGGTGACGGCCGGCGGCAGGCATCGCACGTGGTTCCGACGAACCCCGCCGAAGGGAACGGGATCCTCAGCCCACCCGGGCAGGGAACCGACCACCGCCCGCGCCACGGCCCGGCCCCCGTGGAGACCACGGGGGCCGGGCCGTGCTGCACGCCGCTCCAGCGGCACTCTCAGGTGCGGATCCAGCGGGCTTCCGCGAGGGAGAACAGGCCGAACAGCGCCAGCCCGGCCGCGACGAGTGCCAGCAGCCAGGGACCCGCCGGGGCGTCGGCGAAGCTGCGGAGGGTGTCGTCGAGCCCCTTGGCCTTGTCGGGCCGGGCTTCGATCGCGGCCCGCACCGCGAAGACGCCCGCCGCCGCGAACACCACCCCGCGCGCGGCACCGCCGGCCACGCCCGTCACGTCCACCAGGCGCCGTACCCCTGGTGACATCTCGCCGGTCCTGAGCCGGTCGCGGTACTTGCGCCGTACGGCCCGCACGGCGATCCAGACGCCGGTGACGACGATCCCGGCGCCCACCGCGCCGACGAGCCACTGCCCGGCCGGTACGGACAGGGCCCGGGCCGTGAGGTCGCGCGACTGCTTGTCACTGGACTGTCCGCCACCCGAGCCGGCCGCGAAGGACAGCACGGAGGAGGCGCCGAAGACGTAGAACACACACCGCACGAGGGCCAGCAGCCGCTTGCGCGCCGAGCGGCCGTCCTTGCCCACCGAGCCGAACAGCGCCTCGGAGAGCCGCCACAGGGCCATCCCGGCCAGCCCGATACCCACCGCCCACAGCACCACGGCGCCGAACGGGTGGCGGGCCAGCTCCGCGAGGGCTCCACTGCGGTCGGCCTGCTTCCCGCTGCCGCCGAAGGCGATCTGCAGCGCCAGCACCCCCACCAGCAGATAGATCACCCCGCGCGCGGCGAGACCCGCCCGCGCGGCCCACTCGGTCACCGCTCCCGTCGACGCCGAGCGGGCCCGTATCCCCGCGCCCTGAACCACAGCACTCGTATCCATCCAGACCTCCCCGGCTCCGGCTGCCCCGGCCCGCCGGGGACACACCTCGGATCATGACGACAGGAGCCGCCGGGGCGACCGCGTGCCTGCGGGCGCCCCGGCGGTTCCCCGACGGTGGTGCGGCTCAGCCCACCCCGGCCTGCGCCACCGTCACCGGCTCGGGTGCGGTGGCCGTGCGCAGCGTCCCGGCCGCGCCGGTCACCGGCTCCGGCCGCGGACCGGCCGCGGCCAGGTGCCGGTGAGCCGCCTCGAGGGCGGCGCTCACGTCCCGGGTGCCGGTCAGCACGCACAGCGTGTACGCCAGGTCCCGGGCTCGGGGACCGCCACCGGACGCGTCCCGGCCTCCGTCGTCCGCGAGGAGCCCCTCGTATTCCTCGACGAGCTTGCGCAGGGTCGCGGGATGCGGCCTGAGCGGAATGAGCATCGGTGTTTCACTCCTTCGTGGCTGGCTTGACTGAAAGATGTGCTCACGCGGCGGGCGTGCCGGAGTCCCGGCCGCCCGGCCGCCGGCCGAGGGCCTCGTCGCGGACGCGTGCGCAGCTGCGGCTGATGAGCCGGGACACGTGCATCTGGGAGATGCCCAGCTTGTCGGCGATCCGGCTCTGGGTCATGTCCTCGAAGAACCGCATGTAGAGGATGGCCCGCTCCCGTTCGGGCAGGCGGCGCAGCCCTTCCTTGGCGGACTCGCGGTCCACGACGGTGTCGAAGGAGGCGTCGGTCGCGCCGAGGGTGTCCGCGAGGCTGTACCCGTCGTCACCGGCCGACAGCTCGGCGTCCAGGGACAGGGTGCTGAAGCTTTCCAGCGCCTCCAGCCCCGCGCCGACCTCGTCTTCCGACAGCCCCGTGTGCGCGGCGATGTCGGCGACCGAGGGCTCGGGGCTGCCGGGGTTCTGGGTGAGTTCACGGCGGGCCACGCGCACCCGGTTGCGCAGTTCCTGGACCCTGCGGGGCACGCGCAGCGCCCACATCCGGTCCCGGAAGTGCCGCTTGACCTCCCCGGTGATGGTGGGCACCGCGTAGCTTTCGAAGGCACCCCGCTCGGGGTCGAACCGGTCGATCGCCTTGACCAGGCCGAGGGCGGCCACTTGGCGCAGGTCCTCGACGGACTCGCCGCGGTCGCGGAAGCGGCCGGCGATCCGGTGGGCCATGGGCAGCCAGGCGGTCACCAGCTCGTCACGCAGCGCGTCGCGCTCGGGGCCCTCGTCGAGCTCCGCGAGCCGGACGAACAGGGCGGCGGTATCGGGGGCGTCGTCGTGGGGCCGCCTGGACGGGGCCGTGGGGGCCGGTCCGGCGGAGGGGGAAGGGTCGGCGGAGGGACGGACGGGCGTGCCAGGACGGCCGGTCGAGAAATCGGTGAGCATGCGGAATCGCTCCTGAACAGGTGGTTTCAGGGAATTGCCGCGGGAGCCGCCGCCCGGACCTGTTGAAGGGCCCTGAGCAGGTACAACTCTCCCGCTGGGCGCGCCTCCGGTCCGAAGCACGAACCTCCGTCTGCCCTGACCCCGGTGGACCAAACTCCGCTTCCGGGCTCAGCCGGTAAAGAATTTCCGTGCGCGGGTGGCGCACGGAGATTCAGGTCAGCGGCACGAGGGCGGTGATCCGCTTGCCGCCGCAGGGCAGACAGGCCACGTGGACGTCGTGGGCCAGCCGGCACACGATCGGCCAGCCGTGGCCGCCGGCCCGGAAACGGCCCCGGGCGTCGACGGACGACAGGGCGACGGGGAGGTCGTCGCTGCGGTCGCTCACCGAGACGCGCACCTCGCCCCCGACGACGTCGACGGAGAAGTCGGTGATGCCGCCGCCGTGCAGCATCGCGTTGGTGGTCAGTTCCGAGACGACGAGCAGGGCGTCGTCGAGGGCGTCGGTTGCGCAGTGGAGGTGCTGGGCCTCGCATCGTTCGGCCACCACGCACCGCACTCTGCTGCGGGCGTCCGCCGGCCGGCGCGGAACGGCGCGGCAGGCGTCCGGCGGACCGACAGCGGATCCGGTCCTGTGCGTCTCGCGCATCCTTTCACTCCCTGGTTGTTGAGGACGGACATCCGGTTCCCGCGTGAACCCGAGTGGATTGCCCGGGTCTCTCCCTTTTCGGCTCACCTGTAGGGACGCGGCCAAACACGTCCGGGCCCCATCAGGGCCGGGTTTCGGGGGTATGCGGACGTCATGACGGATGTGGTGGACTCGGACGAACTGTTGCGGCGGATGCAGCGCGCGAAGGCCTGCGCACAGGAGGAGGAGCGGACATGGCGGGAGCGTGGTGACACCCTCCGCAAGGACGATCCGGCGGCCGCGCGGGACGCCGCGGTGAGGGCGACGGCGTACGAGGTGGTGCTGCGGGTGCTGGACGAGATCCTCACCCCGGGCGCCCGCCGGACCGGCGGCTGAGCGCCCGGCGCCGCCCGCGGCCGACCGGCGCGCCGGAGTGAAACAGGTCACGTGGCTCACGTCCGGTTTCGCGAAGGCATCTCAGGTGGTTTATCGTTCATGCATACGTGGGCGGGGAGTCGACCGTGACCGTCCTCTCCGAACCACCGCATACGGCCCTGGCTGGCTTCCCCCGTCCAGCCAGGGCTTTTTTCTGCACGGCGGGGCTTTGTCCAGCCGGTCCTCACCCCTTCGAGGTGCTCGGGGCGGCCGCAGCGGCTGAAATGGGCGTAGGGAACGACACCGCATTCCGCCGCCGGCGAGGAGCTCGCGCCATGACCAAAGCGATCAAACTCCTGACCGCCCTCCCCCAGAAGCAGCGCGAGCGCCTGATGGAGCTGGCGAAGGAGGTCTCCTTCCCCGAGGACACCCGCATCTTCGAGGCCGGCGGCACCGCCGACCGCTTCTGGGTGATCCGCTCGGGCGCCGTCAACCTCGACCAGCAGGTGACGTCCACTCAGCGGGTGACCGTCGCCACCCTCGGCGCGGGCGACATGCTCGGCTGGTCCTGGCTGTTCCCGCCGTACCGGTGGGACTTCGGCGCGGTGGCCTTCAGCCGGGTACGCGCCTACGAGTTCGACGGAGCGGCGGTGCTGGGACTGTGCGTGGAGGACCCGCTGCTCGGACTGTCCCTGGTGCGCACCGTCGCCGAAGTCCTCGCCCACCGGCTGGAGATGACCCGCGGCAAGCTCATGGAGCAGTACACGGTCCGCCGGCGCGGTGGGCTGTAGGGCCTGCAGCGAAGGTTCCGCCCCGGTTCAGACGCGGTAGCGGCGCAGTGCCGGTACCGCGGCGGCCAGGGTGAGCATCACGGCGACCACCAGCAGGCCGCCGCCCGCCACGGCCGCGCGGGGGCCGAGGACGGAGCCCGCCGTACCGTGCAGGACGTCCGCCAGGCGCGGGCCGCCCGCGACGACGACCGTGAACACACCCTGCATGCGACCGCGCATCTCGTCGGTCGCCGCGGACAGCAGGATCGCCCCGCGGAAGACCATCGAGACCATGTCGGCGACCCCGGCCGCCGCCAGGAACGCCGCGGCCACCCAGAGATTGCGGCTCAGCCCGAACCCGGTGACGGCCACGCCCCAGCCGACGACCGCGCCGATGACCATCCAGCCGTGCCGGCGCGCCCGGGAGAACGTGCCGGAGAACAGGCCGCCGGCCACCGCGCCGACGGGGATCGCCGCGAAGAGCAGGCCGAGTGCGAGCCCCTCACCGTACGGGGCGTACGTCTGGGCGGCGAGCTGCGGGAACAGGGCGCGCGGCATGCCGAGGACCATCGCCACGATGTCGGCGAGGAAGGACAGCAGCAGCACCTTGTGGCCGGCGATGTAGCGGAACCCGGCCGCGATCTCCCGCCGGCCGGCGCGGCGCGCGGCGGAGCCGGCCAGCGGCGGCAGGGCGGGCAGCCGGTAGACCGCCCACACGGTGACGCACAGCGCCAGCGCGTCGATGAGGTAGAGCTCGGGCAGCCCGATGACGGGTATGAGGACGCCGGCCAGCAGTGGCCCCACCACCTGGCCGGTCTGCATCACGGTCGAGCCGAGGGCGTTGGCGGCCGGCAGTTCCCCGGCGGGGACCAGCCGCGCGACGGAGGCGTTGCGGGCCGGTGCGTTCAGCCCCCAGAACGCCTGCTGCAGGGCGAGCAGGACCATGAGCACCGCCACCGACTCCAGTCCGGTGACGGCCTGGCCCCAGAACAGCAGCGAGGTGACGGCTATGCCGCTGTTGGTGATCAGGAGCAGCTTGCGGCGGTCCATGGTGTCGGCGACCGCGCCGCCCCACAGCGCGAACACGATCAGCGGCAGCAGACCGGCGAGGCTCGCGGCGCCGACCCACGCCGAGGACCGGGTGATGTCGTAGATCTGCTTGGGCACGGCGACGGCGGTGAGCTGGCTGCCGACCGCCGTGACGATGGTCGACGACCACAGACGGCGGTAGGCCGGGATCCGCAGCGGACGGGTGTCCATCGCCCAGCGGCGCCAGCCCTTCCGGGGCGGGGGCGGCGCACCGGCGGAGGTGCCGGAGGCGTCGGAGGTGCCGGTGCGGGGCTCGGTGCCGCTGCTCTCGCTCGTGTCCACGGGTTCCCTGGTCGCTCGTCACGTCTTTGGTCGTTACACCTTTCGGTGCGGGCTTCACTATCCCAGGACCGGCTGTGGAGGCCGAACCGCTTGTCTCGGACACCGCTTCTCTCGGGCACCGTTTGCCTAGGGCACCGTTTGCCTCGGGCACCGTTTGCCTCGGGCTCCGGCGAGGAGCAGCGCACCGAGCGCGATCATGGTCGCGGCGATCAGGCCGTCCAGCACCCGCCGGGCGGCGGGCCGGGCGAGGAACCGGCCGAGCAGCCGGGCCCCGAAGCCAAGCGCCGCGAACCAGCACAGGCTGGCGCAGGCCGCGCCCAGACCGAACGTCCAGCGCAGGGCGCCGCGGTCGGCCGCCAGGGATCCCAGCAGGAAGACGGTGTCGAGGTAGACGTGCGGGTTGAGCCAGGTCATCGCCAGACAGCCGAGCACCGCCCGCCTGCGGGAGCCCGCCGCCTCGCCCTCGGGTGCCGCGAGCGCGCTGCGGCACTACGTGCCGGCCTCGGAAGGGTTCGCCCAGGCGGTCGCCGCCGGACTCGGCTGGGGAATGGTGCCGAGGCGCAGGCCGGTCCGCCGCTGAGGGCCGGGCGGCTGGTGGAGCTGGCGCCGGGACGGCCGGCGGACGTGCCGCTGTACGGGCAGCAGTGGAAGCTGGACTCGCCCGCGCTGGCGGCGGTGGCAGAGGCCGTGGCGGAGGTCGCAAAGGGGGCGCTGGGGACTTCGCGGTGACGTTCCAGGGGCCGCCTGACCGGCGGCCGCGGTGCCTTCACGTGCTCCCGGCCTCCGTCGCCCCGCGGACGGCCTCCACGACGGGTCCGGCGACGCTCGCCTGGGCCAGGTATTTGGTCGCGGTGTGCGTCCACAGGCCGTCGGAGTCGATCCGGCCGGTCACCGGGCGGCAGCCGCGGGCGTTGGGGAGCACGTCGTCCTCGAGGCGGGGGCGGGGGACGACGATGTCGTCGCGGTCCCAGAAGTTCAGCCAGCGCTCCACGCAGCCGGGCACGGCCGGGGGTTGGGGCTGCAACCGGGGGCGCACGACGGCCCGCATCCCGATCGGGGAGCCCAGCGTGACGAACAGCGGCACCGGTCCCCGGTGGTGGTGGAGGGCCTCCATGGCGACGACGCTGCCCAGCGAGTGGGCCACGACGACGACGGGGCGGTCCGCGTCCAGCCGGTCCAGGAAGCGCTCGCGGATCCGCCGGTCGAGCGGCAGCCCGGCGGCGTCCCGCTCGGCCCTGGCGAGATAGCGGACGACCTGGGCGAGATGACCCGCCATGAGCCGGCCACCGGCCCACTGGCCGGTCCGGCGCAGCCCGGGCAGGGCCAGCAGCGTCGTACAGACGCTCACGATCCGGCGGAGCAGTTCGGCGGCGCTGCGGTCCGGGCCCGGCGGGCGCAGTTCGGCGCGCGCGTGGTCCAGGATGCGGCGCTCGCGTGGATCCGGCTCGAGCTCGAGCCGTACCTCGATCAACTCGTGGAGCAGGTTGCGCAGTTCCTCGGCGTCGGCCGGGTCGGGGCCCGCGACGCCCTGGGGTTGGCGGGCGGCGAAGAGGTCGCCGTAGTAGACGAAGGCCGGTTCCGCGAGACCCGTCAGGGACGGTGGCGCGGCCTCCGCACGGTGGCCCGCCTTCCGGGCACCCACGGCCAGCGCCGCGAGCCAGGCCGCGCACTCGGACCGGGGATCGCGTGCGCCGCCGATGCCGTGCACGAACACCAAGGCCGGTCTCACGTCCGTGTCCCTCCCCCCTCCCCCGGACCTCCGCCCGCCCCGCTCACCCGGTCTCAACTGATGTGCGCGGAAAAGGAGTTGGGCGACCGTGCGATCTGAGAAGGGTCGAGAGTAGCAAGCGCGGCGGCGGTCGTGGAGCCGTGCGGGCGAGGGCGTCCGGAACCATGCGGCTCTTTTGTTTCACCCGCCGTCCACCGGTCACCCGAAGAGGGCGAGATTTTTTGGGCAATGCACGGACGACACGGACGATTCTGATCGCAGGTGAAATTCGATGGACAACTGGCGCGACCACGCCGCGTGCCGTCACGAGGACCCGGACCTCTTCTTCCCGGTCGGCACCACCGGACCCGCCCTGCTGCAGGAGCGGCAGGCCAAGGCGGTCTGCGGACGCTGCCCCGTCCGGGACCAGTGCCTGGACTGGGCGATGGAGACGGGGCAGACCCTGGGGATCTGGGGTGGTACGACGGAGAGCGAACGCCGCGCGCTCAAGCGGCGCGCGAGCTCCCGCCGGAGCTCGGGCTGACCCGAGCGAGGCGCTGCCGGAGAGCCGGCGGCTGCGGGACTTCTCGGCACGCCAGAACCGGTCGAAGACGTGCGGCAGGTCGTCCGGCGCGATGCCGATGCCGGTGTCGGCCACGGTGAAGGCGACCCGGTCGCCGTCACGGCGGGCGGCCAGGGTGACGGTGCCGTCGGCGGGGGTGTGCCGCAGGGCGTTGGAGACGAGGTCGCCGAGCGCCTGCCGCATCCCGGGCCGGCCGTCGTCCGGCGGGAGTTCGCCGCGGCACCGCCGCCGCAGCCACTGAGCACGAGGGTGGGTCGCGAGCAGCGCGACGGCGGTCCTGCGATTGATCACGGGTCGGCCTTGGCCGACACTTGTGAGGAACTGGTCAGCTTCTAGGACCGTTCGGGCTTGCCCGCATGGTAGAGCCAGGTGGCGAACAAGGTGTGGAGGTCCTTGCCGGACTCCCGCTCGGCCAGTTCGACGAACCGGGCGGTGGTGCCGTGCCCGTAGCGGTGCTCGGCCGTCCAGGCGCGCAGGATGCGGAAGAACGTGGGGTCGCCGACGGCCCGCCGCAGTTCGTGCAGGGTCATGGCGCCGCGGTCGTAGACGGGGCTGTCGAAGATGTGGGCGCCGCTGCCGGGGTCGCCGGGCGGGAACGCCCACAGGCTGCTGCTGGCCGGACGGGCGTACAGCGTGTCGAAGGTCTCCTGGGCACTGTCGCCGCCGTGCTGCTCGCTGTAGAGCCACTCGGCGTAGGTGGCGAAGCCCTCGTTGAGCCAGATGTCCTTCCAGGTGGTGAGGGAGACGGAGTCGCCGAACCACTGGTGGGCGTTCTCGTGGACGAGGGTGCTCAAGGAGGGCGCCCGGTCGTAGAGGGGCCGGGACTGGGTCTCCAGGGCGTAGCCGACGTCGCGGGCGTGGTCGACGATGGAACCGGCGGCACGGAACGGGTAGGGGCCGAAGACCTTGCTCTCCCACTCCAGGACGGACGGCAGCTTCTTCAGCACGGGCGCCGCGGCGTTCGCCTCGCGCGCGTCGACGGCGTTGTACACCTGGATGCCGTCGCGGGTGGTGTACCGCTCGGTCTTGAACGTGCCGACGGTGGCGGTGGCCAGGTAGGCGGCCATCGGCTCGGTCTGGCGCCAGCGGAAGGTGGTCTCGCCATGGGCGGTGGACTGCCCGAGGAGGACGCCGCCTGAGACGGCGGTGCGGCCCTCGGGAACGGTGAGGGTGATGTCGTAGGAGGACTTGTCCACCGGGTGGTTGTTCGCCGGGAACCAGGTCATCGCGCCCTGCGGCTCGCCGGCGACGAACGCGCCGTCGTCGGTGCGGATCCAGCCGTCCGCGGAGCCGTCCGGGTCGGTGACCGGCTCGGGTACGCCCTGGTAGGTGACGGTCACCTTGAAGTCCTGGCCGTCGCGGAGGGCGTGGCGCGGGGTCACGACGAGTTCCTGGCCGTTCCGGCTGAATCCGGCGGTGGTGCCGTCGACCGTGAGGCCGGTGACCGTCAGGCCCTTGAGGTCGAGGTCGAAGCGGGCGAGCCGCTGGGTGGCGCGGGCGGTGAGGACCGCCTTGCCCCGCAGCTCCCGGGTGCCGGTGCCGTAACGGAGCGTCAGGCCGTAGTGCCGGACGTGGTAGCCGCCGTTGCCCGCGAGCGGGAAGTACGGGTCGCCCACGCCGGACGAGCCGGCGGTCCCGGCCGCGGCGGGACCGGCCGCCGCGACCAGCGCCGCGAGGGCGACGGGGACGGTGGTGAGCACCGCCCGGCGGCTCATGACAGCCGTGCGTTGTGCGGCGGCCTGCTGTCGGGGTGAGGTCACCTGCGCTCCTTGTGGGGTGGCTACGTGGCTGTGTGACTGTATGACTGTGATCAATTACAGACACATTAGGCGCGTACCCGATCCCGTTTCTCCCTCCTTCAGGTCAAGTCACGCCGCGTCGCCGCCCGGACGGCGGGTGTCGCCGCAGTACGCTCGCGGCACCGACCGCGACCCGAGAGAGGCCCCGCCGTGAGCGTGCGCGTGCGCCGGATCTACGAACCGCCCGAGGCCGACGACGGCCTGCGCGTGCTGGTCGACCGGCTGTGGCCGCGCGGCGTGTCCAAGGACACGGCGCGGGTGGACGAGTGGCCCAAGGGCCTCACCCCCTCGGACGAGCTGCGCCGCTGGTACCACGGCGGTGAGGGTTCGTACGACGAGTTCCGGAGCCGGTACGAGGCGGAACTCGCCGCCCCTGAGGCCGTCGAACTCCTCGACGGCCTCAGGGAGTCGGCCGGCAGGGGCCCGGTCACCCTCGTCACCGCGTCCAAGAACCTGGCGCAGGGCCACGTCGCGGTACTGGCGGACCTGCTGGGCGAGTGAGGTGCCGCCCTCCCCCGGGTCGACGGTGTGTCAGGCCGTCTGCCGTGCCGCCGCCCGCCCCGCGGCCCGGCCCGAGAACAGGCAGCCGCCGAGGAAGGTGCCCTCCAGCGCGTTGTAGCCGTGGACGCCGCCGCCGCCGAAGCCCGCCACCTCACCCGCCGCGTACAGGCCGGCGATCGGCTGCCCGTCGGCGCCCAGGGCGCGGGAGTCCAGGTCGGTCTGGATGCCGCCGAGTGTCTTGCGGGTCAGGACGTGCAGCTTGACGCCGATCAGCGGCCCGGCCGCCGGGTCGAGGATGCGGTGCGGCGCGGCGACCCGGCCGAGCCGGTCACCGATGTAGCGGCGGGCGTTGCGGATGCCCTGGACCTGGGAGTCCTTGCTGTAGGGGTTGGTGATCTGCAGGTCGCGGGCCTCGACCTGCCGCCGTACCTCGGCCGCGTCCAGCAGCGGCTTGTCCGTCAGCCCGTTCATCTTCTCCACGAGCTTCTCGAGGGTGTCGGCGGTCACGAAGTCGGCGCCGTGCCGCACGAAGTCCTGCACCGGGGCGGGGGCGCCCTTGCCGAGGAGGCGGTCGCGCAGGACGGCCCTGCGGTCCTTGGCGGTGATGTCCGGGTTCTGTTCGGAGCCCGACAGCGCGAACTCCTTCTCGATGATCTTCCGGGTGAGGATGAACCAGGAGTGGTCGTGGCCCGCGAGGTCCTCGGTGGTGCGCAGGTACGCGAGCGTGCTGAGCGTGTCGTAACCGGGCAGGCAGGGATCCGGCAGGCGGCGGCCGAGGGCGTCCAGCCACAGGGAGGACGGGCCGGGCAGGATGCGGATGCCGTGGCCGGGCCAGATCGGGTTCCAGTTTCGCAGGCCCTCGGTGTAGTGCCACATGCGGTCCCGGTTGACCAGCCGCACGCCCGCCTCGGCGCTGATGTCGAGCATGCGCCCGTCGACGTACGCGGGAACGCCGGTGACCATCTCGGCGGGGGGCGTGCCGAGCCGCTCCGGCCAGTGGCGGCGGACGATGTCGTGGTTGCCGCCGATGCCTCCGCTGGTGACGATCACGGCCTGGGCGGTCAGCTCGAAGTCGCCGGCGCGGTCGCGGTTGGAGGCCGCACCGCGCGGCGAGTCGTCGTCGGCCAGGACCGTGCCGCGCACGCCGCGTGCCGTCCCGTCCTCGATGACCAGCTCGTCCACGCGGTGCCGGTGGTGGAAGGTGAGCAGGCCGTCCCGGGCGGCCTGCCTGGCGTACGCCGCGAACGGTTCGACGACACCGGTGCCGGTGCCCCAGGCGATGTGGAAGCGGGGAACGGAGTTGCCGTGCCCGTCGGCGCGCAGGTCGCCGCGCTCCGCCCAGCCGACGGTGGGCAGCAGTGCGATGCCGTGCCCCTCGAGCCAGGACCGCTTCTCCCCCGCCGCCCACTCGACGTAGGCGCGCGCCCAGCGCACCGCCCAGGAGTCCTCGTCGTCCTGCCGGTCGAACCGGGCGCTGCCCCGCCAGTCGTTCCAGGCGAGGTCGAAGGAGTCCTTGATGCCGAGGCGGCGCTGCTCCGGGGAGTCGACGAGGAAGAGCCCGCCGAAGGACCAGAACGCCTGGCCGCCGAGGTTGGCGGCGTTCTCCTGGTCGAGCAGGGCGACCCGCCGGCCCCGGCTGGTGAGTTCGTGCGCCGCGACCAGGCCCGCGAGGCCCGCTCCGACGACGATGACGTCCGCGTCCATGACGACTGTGTCCTTCCTCGAAACCTGTGCGACCTGCGAAGCACTTGATGCGCTCGGACCCGTGCGTCCCGCACGGGTCTCACGGGACTCGTGACTCATAGGGGGTGCGGCTGCCGTCGGTCAGCAGCGCGGTGAGCAACTGCTTGAGCCAGGCGCGAGCGGTCTCGACGTCCTTGTCCAGCAGCAGTTGGGTGGTGACGCCGTCGTAGGCGGCGACCACGGCGTGGGCGGCGCCCTCGGCGTCACCGAGCACGGTGGGAAGTTCGGTGTGGCCCCGGGCCCGGGAGAGCCGGTCGGCGATCGCCCGGCGCAGCCGGGCCCGGTGCTCCAGGAGGGCGTGGGCGACCTCCGGGTCGCGGGCGGCGTGCACCAGGAAGTCCGTCTTCACCAGCAGCCAGTCCACGTCGAGCAGCAGCACCTCGGTGACCCGGTCCACGGAGGCGGGCACGTCGAGGTCGGGTCCGTCGAGGGCGAGCGCGTCCGCCACCTGTCCGGCGATGAGGTCGGCCCGCTCCCGGTAGAGGGCGAAGAACAGTTCGTCCAGGGTGGTGAAGTTGGAGTAGAAGGCGCCCCGGCTGAAACCGGCGGCCTCGCAGACCTCCTCGATCGAGACCCGGCCGAAGCCCTTCGCGGCGAACACGGTGAACGCGGCGTCGAGCAGCCTGGCCCGGGTGCGCACCCGGCGCCTGGTGACGCGCCTGACCGCGGTCTCCTCCACTGCCATGCCGACCTCCGCTCCGTTCGATACAGGAATGTATCCGATACATCTGTGTCTTCGCGCAGCGCACCTGGGGCCTGCCGGCCCTGTGCGCGGAACACGCCCGTTTCCTCCGCAACCGCGTCCCGCGACGACCGGGTGGGCGAGGCCGGCCTCCCCGGCTCCCACAGCCGCACCCGGCCGTCGGCGTCGCGTGCGAGGAACCCGTGCGCGGTCGGCTCGGCGTGGCCGAGGCGGACACCGCCGCCGGCGAGGGGTTCCGGACCGGTCCGCCAGGCGGCACGTGCCCGTTGTTTCTCCGAACCGTGGGTTCGTAGCGTCGCCGCACACTCCCGCTCCGTTCGAAAGGGAACCGCCATGAGCGCCGAAGTCACGTCACTCGGTTATCTCGTCGTCACCGCGTCGGATGTCCCGGCGTGGACCACGTTCGCCGAATCGGTGCTCGGGCTCGAGGCCGCCGCGGCGCCCGACGACACCTCGGACGGAACCGCCCCGGCCACGGCGACTGATCGGCGGGGGCGTGCACCGGGCCCGCGGGCGGACGTACGACCGGGCGATCCTCCGGGCGCGGCCGCGGTGGGCCCGCCGGGCCGGCACGGGAAGGCTCCCGGCCGGCGCGGAAACGCACCGGGCCGCTTAGGGTTCGTGCCATGTCCTTGCAGATCAACGCCACCAACCCGGAGCACCCCGCGCTCCTGCTCGAACTCCCCTGGGGCACGCCCCTGGAGGAGTGGCCCGAGGAGTACCTCGTACCGCTGCCCCGCGGCATCTCGCGGCACGTCGTGCGGTACGCCCGGGCCGGCGACGAGGTGATCGCCGTGAAGGAACTCGCGGAGCGGCCCGCGCTGCGCGAGTACGAGCTGCTGCGCGACCTGGACCGGCTGGGCATCCCCGCCGTGGACCCCCTCGCGGTGGTCACGGGACGCACCGACCGGGCGGGCGACCCGCTGGAGCCGGTACTGGTCACCCGGCACCTGGGCGGCTCGATGCCGTACCGCTCGATGTTCGAGACGACCATGCGCCCGGCCACCATGCACCGCCTGATGGACGCCCTGGCGGTACTGCTGGTGCGGCTGCACCTGGCCGGGTTCGCCTGGGGCGACTGCTCGCTGTCGAACACCCTGTTCCGGCGGGACGCGGGCGCCTACGCGGCCTACCTGGTGGACGCGGAGACCGGCGATCTGCACCCGCAGCTCAGCCCGGGCCAGCGGGACTACGATCTGGACCTCGCCCGCGTGAACATCAGCGGCGAGCTGCTGGACCTGGAGGCGTCGGGCGCGCTGCACCCGTCGGTGGACCCCGTCGAGTTCGGTCACGAGATCTGCACCCGCTACCACGGCCTGTGGGAGGAGCTGACCCGCACCTCCGTGTATCCGGCGGGCAAGTACCACTACATAGAGCGCCGGATACGCCGGCTCAACGACCTCGGCTTCGACGTGGCCGAGATGCAGATAGAGCACTCCCCCAGCGGCGACACGGTCACCTTCGTGCCGAAGGTCGTCGACGCCGGCCACCACCAGCGCCAGCTGCTGCGCCTGACCGGCCTGGACACCGAGGAGAACCAGGCACGGCGGCTGCTGAACGACCTGGAGAGCTGGATGGCCACCCAGGACGACTACGCCCCGGGCGACCCCCTCGCCGCCCGCCCCGAGGTGCTGGCCCACCGCTGGGTGCGGGACGTGTTCCGGCCCACCGTGCGCGCCGTGCCCCGCGACGCGCGCGGCTCCATGGACCCGGCGGAGATCTACCACGAGCTGCTGGAACACCGCTGGTACCTGTCCGAGCGGGCCCAGCACGACATCGGCCTGGACACGGCCGTCGAGGACTACATCGAGAACGTCCTGCCCAAGGCCCGTACGACGCTGGAGCCGACCGTCCCGGAGTGAGCCGTCAGTCGTGCGGGACGACGGCCACCGGGCACTGAGCGTGGTGCAGCACCCCGTGCGCCACCGAGCCGATCCGCGCGCCGACCGCGGTGAGGTGCGCGCGGCGCCCCACGACCATCAGCTGGGCCCGGCCGGCCACCGACAGCAGCACCTGCCCCGCGCTGCCCATCTCCACCTGCTCGGCCACCGGCACCCCGGGGAACCGCTCCCGCCACGGCTTCAGCGCCTCGGCCAGGGCCTTGCGCTCGTAGGGCTCCAGGCCCCCGGCGTCGTCGAGCAGCTTCAGCGAGCCGGGGCTGTAGGCGAACACCGGCGGCAGGGTCCAGGCGCGTACGGCCCGGAGGGTCGCGCCGCGGGCCGCCGCCGCCTCGAAGGCGAACCGCAGTGCCGCCGCGCTGTCCTCGGGGCCGCCCTGCTGCCCCACGACGACGTCCCGTCCGGCCGCCTCGCCCGTCGGCCGGTCCCCGGCGCGCACCAGTACCACGGGCCGTGCGGCCTCCGCGATCACCTGCTGCCCGACGGACCCCAGGAGGAACCCCACGACGGCGCCGTGCCCGCGCGAGCCCAGCACCAGCGTCTCGGCCCCGGCCGCGGCGGCGACCAGCGACTGAACCGTGCCGCCTTCGACGGCGTCGGTCGTCACGGTCAGCTCCGGATGCCGTTCGCGCACGGTCCGCGCGGCCTCCGCCAGCGCCGCCGTCACCCACCCGGCCTGGGTGTCGCGGTCGGCGCCGCCCAGAGCCTCCTCGTACCGCCAGGCGTGCACCACCCGCAGCGGCAGTCCCCGGCGTACGGCCTCCCGACCGGCCCAGGCCACTGCGGCGAGGCTCTCCTCCGTGCCGTCGAACCCTGCCGTGATCGGGCGTGTCATGTCCGGGCCTCCTCGTGGATCGCGCTGTGTGCGGGTCAGTCTTCCCTACCCGCCGTCCTGGCCTCGCCGTGCCGGGTCCTGTACTCGGAGCGCACTGTCCGCACGGTCACTGAGCGCGGCACGGGGATCGAACATACGATGGGCGGGAACCGTGCGGTGACAACGGGGTGGGAGACGCATGACACAGGCCGCCGAAGCAGTGCGGACGGTCATCCTGACCGTGGACGACGACCCGGGTGTCTCCCGTGCCGTCGCCCGTGATCTCAGGCGGCGCTATGGTGAGTCGTACCGGATCGTGCGCGCGGAGTCCGGGGAGTCCGCGCTGGAGGCGCTGCGCGAGCTGAAGCTGCGCGGGGATCTGGTCGCGGTGATCCTGGCCGACTACCGCATGCCTCAGATGAACGGCATCGAGTTCCTGGAACAGGCCCTGGACGTGTATCCGGGCGCCCGGCGCGTACTGCTGACCGCGTACGCGGACACCGACGCCGCGATCGACGCGATCAACGTCGTCGACCTCGACCACTACCTGCTCAAGCCGTGGGACCCGCCGGAGGAGAAGCTCTATCCGGTGCTGGACGATCTGCTCCGGGCGTGGCGGCAGAGCGACTACCGGCCGGTGGCCAGCACCAAGGTGGTCGGTCACCGCTGGTCGGCGAGGTCGTCGGACGTGCGCGAGTTCCTGGCCCGCAACCAGGTGCCCTACCGCTGGTACTCGGCCGAGGAGCCGGAGGGACAGCGGCTGCTGGCCGTGGCCGGGCAGGACGGGCAGCGGCTGCCGCTGGTGATCACCCCGGACGGTACGGCCCTGGTCGAGCCGGAGGCGCCCGAGCTGGCCGCGCGGGTGGGGCTGGCGACGACCCCGACGGCGGACTTCTACGACCTCGTCGTCATCGGCGGTGGTCCGGCCGGGCTCGGCGCGGCCGTGTACGGGGCCTCGGAGGGCCTGCGGACCGTGCTCGTGGAGCGGTCGGCGACCGGCGGGCAGGCCGGGCAGAGTTCGCGGATCGAGAACTACCTCGGCTTCCCGGACGGCGTCTCCGGCGCCCAGCTCACCGACCGGGCACGGCGGCAGGCGGCCAAGTTCGGCGCCGAGATGCTCACCGCGCGCGAGGTGACGGGACTGGAGGTCAACGGGGCGGCGCGCGTCGTACGGTTCGCCGACGGTTCGGCGATCGCGGCGCACAGCATCATCCTGGCGACCGGCGTGCAGTACCGGCAGCTGGAGGCGGCCGGGTGCACCGACCTGACCGGGTGCGGGGTGTTCTACGGCTCCGCGCTGACCGAGGCGCCCACCTGCCAGGGACACGACGTGTACATCGTCGGCGGCGCCAACTCGGCGGGCCAGGCGGCGATGTACCTGTCCCGGTTCGCCAAGTCGGTGACGCTGCTGGTGCGCGGACCCGATCTGACGGCGTCGATGTCGCACTACCTCATCCAGCAGATCAACGAGGCCCCGAACATCTCCGTGCGCAGTCACACGGTGGTCGAGGCCGCGCACGGTTCCGGCCGCCTGGAGCAGCTGACGCTGCGTCATGTGGCGACCGGGGACCGCGAACAGGTGGACGCCCAGTGGATGTTCGTGTTCATCGGGGCCGCTCCGCTGACCGACTGGCTGGGCGAGACGGTGCTGCGCGACGAGCGGGGCTTCATCCTGGCCGGGCCCGACCTGACGGCCGACGGCCGGCCGCCGGCGAGCTGGGAGCTGGACCGGCCGCCGTACCACCTGGAGACCAGCGTGCCGGGCGTGTTCGTGGCGGGCGACGCCCGCGCCGAGTCCGCCAAGCGGGTCGCGTCCGCCGTCGGAGAGGGAGCCATGGCCGTGATGCTCGTCCACCGGTACCTGGAGCAGTCGTGAGCGGGCAGCCGATGCCGTGCAGCCCGCACGAGGTCGCCTCGCTCTTCCTGTTCGAGAAGCTCGCCCCCGAGCAGCTCGGGCGGCTGTGCGCCGCGGGCCGGGTCGAGCTGTTCCAGCCCGGCCCGGTGTACGCCGAGGGTGACCCGGCGACCTGCTTCTACGTGATGATCGAGGGCACGGTGGTGATCTCCCGCCGGGTCGGCGGCGACGACGTGGAGGTCATCCGCACCTCGCAGCGCGGGGTGTACGGCGGCGCCATGCAGGCCTACCTCGGGGACCGGGTGCGGCAGGTGTACAACAACTCGATGCGGGTGACGCAGCCGACGCGGTTCTTCGTGCTGCCGGCCGACACCTTCTCCGAGATCATGAGCGAGTGGTTCCCGATGGCCGTCCACCTGCTGGAGGGGCTCTTCTTCGGTTCGAAGAACACCCAGGCCGCCGTGGGGCAGCGCGAACGCCTGCTGGCGCTCGGCTCGTTGTCGGCCGGTCTCACGCACGAGCTCAACAACCCGGCGGCGGCGGCCGTCCGGGCCACGGCGACGCTGCGGGAGCGGGTGGCCAAGATGCGGCACAAGCTCGCCGTGATCGCCGAGGGCCCCTTCTCCCGCGAGGCGCTGGCGGAGCTGATCGAGATCCAGGAGCGCACGGCCGAGCGGGTCGCCAAGGCCCCGGTGCTCAGTCCGCTTCAGGCCTCGGACCGGGAGGACGCCCTCGCCGACTGGCTGGACGACCACGGCATCGGCCAGGGCTGGCAGCTCGCGCCGACCTTCGTGCAGGCCGGTCTCGACATCGACTGGCTGGAACAGGTCGCGGCGGCCGTGGGCGAGGAGATCCTGCCCGGGGCCGTCGGCTGGCTCAACTACACCATCGAGACCGAGCTGTTGATGAACGAGATCGACGACTCCACCAGCCGCATCTCGCACCTCGTCGACGCCGCCAAGCAGTACTCGCAGCTGGACCGCGCGCCCTACCGGGTCGTGGACGTGCACGAACTGCTCGACAGCACCCTGCTGATGCTGTCGGGCAAGATCGGCCCGCGCATCGGGGTCGTCAAGGAGTACGACCGCACGGTCCCAAGGATCCCCGCCTACCCGGCGGAGCTCAACCAGGTGTGGACCAACCTCATCGACAACGCGGTCTCGGCCATCGACGACGCGGGCGGGGACGGCACCCTGACCGTGCGGACCGCGCTGGAGAACGAGCGGGTGCTGGTGGAGTTCCGGGACACTGGACCCGGGATCCCGCCGGAGATCCGCGACCGTATCTTCGACCCCTTCTTCACCACCAAGCCGGTGGGCCAGGGCACCGGGCTGGGCCTGGACATCTCCTGGCGGATCGTCGTCAACAAGCACCACGGCACCCTCCAGGTGGAGTCGGTGCCGGGCGACACCCGCTTCCAGGTCCTGCTCCCCCTGACCGCCGAGACGCCCGAGGAGGCAGCATGAGCGGCGAGTCCGCGATCGACCCGAGTGTGCCGCCGAGCGGCACCGGCTGCGTGGAGTGCGACGCGACCGGCGGCTGGTGGTTCCACCTGCGGCGCTGCGCTGCCTGCGGGCACATCGGCTGCTGCGACGACTCCCCGTCCAAGCACGCCACCGCCCACTACCGCGCCACCGGTCACCCGGTGATCCGCAGCTTCGAACCGGGCGAGGAGTGGTTCTGGAACTACGACACGGAGGAGGCGTACGACTCCGGCCCCGAACTGGCCCCGCCGGTCAGCCACCCGGCGGACCAGCCCGTGCCGGGACCCGCGGGGCGGGGCCCGGCCGACTGGGCTCAGACGCTGCGCTGAGTTCCCCGCCGGTTTCCTGCCGGCCGGCGCAGTCGAGCGAGTCCAGGTCGACCGCGTCGGCCATCGCCTGCATGCCCTTGTCCCCCGGGTGCACGTGGTCGCCGCCGTCGAGGAACGGCAGCATCCGCTCGGGGTCGTAGGGGCTGCGCAGGACGCGGTCGAAGTCGGTGACCGCGTCGAACTCCCCGCTGTCACGGACGAACGCGTTCACTTCCTGCCGTACGGCCTCCGCCGCCGGGTCCCACTCGGGCCAGCCCTTGAACGGGCCGACGGTCGCACCGACCACGCATGTGCCGGCCGCGTGCGCCCGCCGGGCGATCTGCCGGTAACCGGCGATCAGGTCCTGGGCGGTGACGCCCGTGTGGGACTTGATGTCGTTGACGCCCTCGAAGAGGAAGACGGTCCGCACCCCGGGCTGGGACAGGACGTCCCGGTCCAGCCGGTGCAGGGCGCTCTGCCCGGCGCCGTCGGCCAGGACCATGTTGCCGGAGATCCCCTCGTTGGCCACTCCCTGGAGCGGGCCGCCCGCCCTGTGGAGCCGCCGGGCGAGGTAGTCGGGCCAGCGGCGGTCGAGGTCGGTGGTGGAGTGCCAGCCGTCGGTGATGGAGTCACCGAGGGCGACGACGGCACCGGTCGCCGCCTCCGGCGGGCGTACGGAGGCGGCGTCGAGGTAGAACCAGGAGCCGGTCGTGCCGCTCCAGTGGACGGCGCCCTCCTCGGCGGTGTGGTCGCCCTGGGTGATGTACGACGTCTGCATGGCCATGCCGTGACCGGTGGCGGGGCCGGCCGCGTCCGGACTGTGCAGGCTGATCACCAGGTCGGTGGCGGCGGGCAGGGCGCCGGGCAGCGGATCGCTCCAGACGGTGGCCCCCGCCGGGACGGTGACCGTGCGGGCGCCGTCGAAGGTGAGCCGCCGGTTGCTGCCCCGCCGCAGGGCGGCGCCCTGGTCCCGCACCCCCGCGTAGACGCTGTCGAGAGTCAGCGGCCGGTCTCCGAAGGCGTTGGAGAGACGGACCCGCAGGCCGCTGCCCGCGGCACTGGTGTGCACGACCAGCCGGTAGGAGCGGTCGGCGACGCCGTCGCCCAGCCGGTCGGCGCTCGCCGCCCAGGTGACGACCCCCTGCGGAACGCCGGGCGTCGCCCGGGCGGGGGCCGTCTGGCAGCCGAGCACGGTCAGCAGGACGACCGCCATGCGGCAGATCCGCGCGCCGCGGCGGGTCACCGGGCGAAGCCCTTCAGCGTGACGGACTCGCCGGGGCGCAGGGTGACCGTCCGGGAGGTGCCGGCGTACGCCACCTCGGTCGTGCGGCCCCCGACGCTGCGGATCCGCGCCTCGGTCGGTCTGCCGTCCGTCCAGCGCAGGTCGACGACGAAGCCGCCGCGCGCTCCCGCCCCGGTGAGCGAACCGGACGCGGCCCAGGCGTCCGGAAGGGCGGGCAGCAGCTCCAGGTGGCCGGGCCGGGAGTACAGCAGCATCTCGGTGATCGCGGCCGGGGTGCCGAGGTTGGCGTCGATCTGGAAGATGCCACGGCCCGGCTCGGCCTCGTAGATGTCGAAGAGGTTCGGTGCCGTGCCGTTGCCGCCGCCGGTGGAGGGGCGCAGGTTGGTGACGACCGACTGGTAGGCCCTGTCGGCGTCCTTCAGTCGGGCCCAGCACAGGGCGCGCCAGGCGTTGGCCCAGCCGAAGCTGTTCATGCCGCGGGCGGTGAGCAGCGCGGTGGCTCCGGCGACGATGTCGGCGGGGGTCGAGGCGTCGGGCCGGATGCGGTCGCCGGGGAAGAGGCCGATGAGCGGGGACAGGTGCCGGTGGGTGGTCTCGCCGAGGTTGTCGGGGGACATCCACTCCTCCAGCCAGCCCGTCTTCGGACTCACCACCGCGAGGTAGAGGCGCTCGCGGAGCGCGCCGACGGTGCGGGCGTAGCCGGCGTCCCTGCCGAGTTCGGCCGCGGCGGTGCGGTAGTTACCGAAGAGCGCGTGGACGAGTTCCTGGGCGTAGGTGATGCCCTTGGCGTCGAGCGGGCCGTGTTCCGGTGACCAGTCGCTGTCGGCGATGAGGACCTCCCGGCCGGTCTCCGGCAGGGTGTGGGTGAGCAGCCGGGCCTCCCAGAACTCGCAGGCGCCCTTGAGGAGCGGGTAGATCTTCTTCAGATGGGCCCGCGATGCCGTGAACTCGTAGTGTTCGAAGAGGGTGTTGCAGAGCCAGGCGTTGCCCGCCGGGTGCCACCACCAGCCGCCTCCGCCGTACGGGTTGGTGGAGATGGCCACCGTCCAGCCGGCGTTCTTGCCGCTGGAGTTGCGGTAGCGGTTGCGGGGGTCGTCGAACAGTCTGCTGGTGAGGTCGGTCCAGGAGGGGAGCTGGGCCACGCAGTAGTCGGTGAACGCGTCGAAGCAGGACGGCAGGCCCGCACGGTCGGCCAGCCAGTAGTTCATCTGGATGTTGATGTCGGTGTGGTAGTCGCCCATCCAGTCCGGGTCGTTCCCGTCGAGCCACAGTCCCTGGAGGCCCAGCGGCAGGCTGCCCCGGGAGCCTGCGATCATCAGGTAGCGGCCGAACTGGAGGTGGGCGGCCTCGAGTTCGGGATCGGGCTCGCCGTCCCGGGCGCGGGCCTGGATCCGCTCCCAGGTGTCGAGGGAGCGCTGGGCGGCGGTCGACGTGCCGAGGGAGATGTCGAATCGCCCGAACAGCGCCCGGTGGTCGGCGACGTGGGTGCGCAGCAGCGTGCCGGCCGAGTGGCGGGCGGCGGCGCGTACCTTGGTGCGGGCCAGTTCCTCCGGGTCGAGGGAGGGGTCCCGGTAGTGGGCGGCGGCGTCGGGGGCGTAGTCCGTGCCGCCGCAGACCACGACCGTCAGCTCCGCGCATCCGGCGAAGGTGACGCGGGTGCCGTCGACGCGGACGCGTCCGCCGCTGCCGTACGCGGTGACCGCGGCCCCGTACCGCAGCCCGCCGGCGAAGGAGCCGGCGAAGGAGCCGGCGTGCGCGGACTTCTCGCCGTGCGTTCCCTCGAGGGTCACGGTGCCGGTGTGGTGGCCGCCGCCCTGCTGGGTGAGGTGCAGGACGATCACGTCGTCGGGGCGGCTCGCGAACAGCCGTCTGGTGTACGTCACTCCGGAGCGGACGTACGAGGTCGTGACCACGCCCTGTTCGAGGTCGAGGGTGCGGCGGTAGCCGGAGACGGCGGACAGGTCGTGGTCGGGGAGGTCGACGCAGAGGCGGGCGAGCAGGGTGAGGGAGCCGAAGTCGGCACGGCCGTAGGGGAACTGGCCGTCGGCGTCGAGCGTGTCGTTGCGGCCGCCGGTCCACATCGTGGCGTCGGTGATCAGGAGCAGTTCGCGGCCCGGGTCGTTGCTCGCGAGGGCGCCGAGGCGGCCGTTGCCCACCGGCAGGCCCTGGTCGATCATCGAGTGCTCGTCGGCGGGGGCCTGCCACCACAGGAGGTGGCGTGAAGTCCCCTCCGCCACGGGCGGCTCGGCGGGCCGCCGGGGCGCGGCCGTGGCGGTGAAGGCGGGCAGTCCGGCGAGGGCACCGGTCGCGGCGGCGAGGGTCAGGAAGCCGCGTCTGCTGGACGGGTTCTGCATGGTGGGCTCCGAATCCTCTACCGCGGTGACCTGGGCACGTCGATCCGGTCGATGTCCGGCGCGTAGCCGGGACCGCTGCTGTCGAAGGTGATCGTGTTGGCGCCCGCCTTCAGCGTCACCGGCACGCTCACCGTCTCCACGGTCCCCCAGTCGCCGGTGGAGGGGAACCTGTGACGGGTCGCCGCCCCGGAGCCGGCGGAGATGTCGACGGACCGGGCGTCGCCGCTGATGTAGGCGACCCGCACCAGGTAGGTGCCGGGCCTGTCGACGACGATGTCGTCGAAGCGGAGCTTGCCGCCGAGGTAGAGGTTGCCGGCCTTCTTCCCGCCGGAGCAGGCCGAGCAGTCGGCGACGGAGGCGTTGCCGGTGAGGGTGTTGGCGGTGGACTCGGCCTCGTAGGCGGTCGTGGTGAGGGCGGCGCCGTGCGGGGTGACGGTGAACAGGCGGGAGCCGTGGGCGGGCAGCGCCTCGGTGATCTTGTTCTGGTACGTGCCGAGGTCCTCGTGGTTCCAGAGGTCCCGGACGGCCGCCTTGCCGGTGAAGCCGAGGGAGGAGAAGTCGGCGGTGACGGCGGCGGGGGCGTCGGCGAGGTTGAACAGGGCGACGGTGCGGATGCCGTCGGGGTTCTTCGCCGCCCACACCTGCTGGGGGTCGGAGGGGGTGACCGGCCGGGCGGGCGGGGCGTCGGCCTGGTCGACGGCGATGACCTCGCGGTTCGTCAGGAGCTTCAGGCCGTAGTCGTCGAGGCGGGTGAGGTCGTCGCCCGTGTAGAGGGGGGACTTGGCGATGGCCCACAGGGTGGCGTAGCTCTGCCGTTCGGCCTTGGTCAGGCCGTCCATGGCGCCGTTTCCGACGTCCAGGGAGTCGAGGTCGTTCCAGCCGCCGGGGCCGGCGTGCCGCGTCCAGCCTGGGGCGTCGTCCCAGCGGTCGTCGACGGAGTTCTCCCAGCTGACGAGGGTGTTGCAGTAGCACTCGACGTCGGTGTCGATGCGCCAGCCGTTCGCGTACTTCTTCCAGTCGTCGGCGTGGCCGATGTCCAGCGACCAGGAGAGCTCGAGGTGGACGGGACGGCCGGTGGCGGCGATGGCCCTGTTCCAGGCGGCCACGTCGGCGACGTTGTCGTACTGGTCGCCGCTCTTGCCGGAGCCGGGGCCGACCCCGTCCAGCTTGAGGAAGTCGTAGCCCCAGTCGGCGATCGACTGCGCCTGGGAGTCTATGTACCTCTGTGCGCAGGGGCGGGAGAAGTCGAGCTGGTAGGAGCTGTCCCAGCCGTTGGTGGTGCGCAGGTCGGGGTAGACGACGTCGGCGGTGGTGCAGCCGTCGGCGTCGTGGACCGGTGTCTTCCCGTCGCCGTACGCCTCCTTCTCCAGTCCGGCGGGCAGGTAGATGCCGGCCTCGAGGCCCTTGGCGTGGATGCGGTCGGCGACGGCCTTCATGCCGCCGGGGAAGCGCTCCGGGTCGGCCTTCTGGCGGCCGTAGCGGTCGTATCCGGGCTTCCAGGTGCTGTCGCGCCACCAGCCGGCGTCGATGTTCACGTACTCGTAGCCGTACTTCTTCAGCTTGGCGGCGAGGGCGTCGGTCTGCTTCGTGACGTTGGTCTCGGTCAGGTAGCTGTAGTCGCCGTCCGGGTTGAGGCCGGGGTACCTGGACGACTGCATGCTCCAACTCGACCAGCCCATCCAGGGCTTGGCGGCGGTGGCCGGGGCGGTGGTCTCGGCGTGCGCCGCGGGGGCGACGGTGACGGCACCGGCGGTGAGGGCCAGGACCACCGCGGCTCTCAGGGCGCGGGCGGGCAGGGCGGAGTACGAGGATGACCGCATGGGTCGGGCCTCCAGGGGATGTCGGATCAGCGGCTCGGTCGGGGGTCGGGAGCGATGAAGGACTGGATCGCGGCGGCCGCGGCCCCGCGGGCCCACTCCTCGAAGGGCAGCGGGCGGGTCTGTACGTCGCACCGCGCGGCCGAGCCGAAGGCGGCCGCGGTGAACGCGTCACGGATGTGCTCGGCGAAGAGGTCGTAGGCGGCCAGCCCTTCGCCGGAGATGATCACCCGTTCGGGGCCGAGCAAGTTGGCCACGGTCGCGATGCCACGGCCGATGGCCTCCCCCGCCGTGGCGTACACCTCGCGCACACCGGCGACGCCCTGGTGGGCGAGGGCCACCGCGTCGGCGCCGTGGTTCACCCGGCGGCCCGTCACCTCCCGGACGCGGGCCACGATCGCCGCCTCGGAGGCGATCGCCTCCACGCAGCCGCGGTTGCCGCAGTGGCAGGGCGGCCCGGCGGGATCGACGGCCACATGACCGATCTCGCCCGCCACGCCGTGCGCGCCGGCGACCACCTGCCCGTGCACCACGAGACCGCAGCCGATGCCCGCGCCCACGGTCACCACCGCGAAGTCCGACAGCCCCGCACCGGCCCCGAACCACTGCTCGGCGACGGTCAGCGCCCGGACGTCGTTGTCGACGGTGACCGGCAGCCCGCAGGTCATCGAGGCGAGTTCGGCCAGCGGCACGTCCCGCCAGCCCAGGAAGGGCGAGTAGCGCACGACGCCCTCGGCGCGGTCGACGTCCCCGGAGACGGCGATGCCGAGGCCGAGCACGGGCAGGCGCAACTCGTCGGCCGCCACGCGCAGTTCGTGCGTCAGCTGCCCCAGTGAGGCCAGCACGGCCCTGGTCTCCCGGTCCGGCAGGGGGACGCGCCGGGCCAGGCGGATCCGGCAGCACAGGTCGGTCAGCACGCCGATGGCCTCGTCGCCGGTCACCTTGACGCCCGCGAACAGCGCCCGCTCCGCGTCGACGCGCACCAGGTTCGCGGGGCGCCCGAGGGCGGGGCGGGCCTCCTGGTCGGCGTCCTCCACCAGGTATCCGGCCTCGAGCAGGGGCCGCACCGCCTTGGTGACGGCGGCCGCCGACAGTCCGGCCCGCCGGGCCGCCTCCAGCCGGGTGAGGGGGCCGTGGGAGAGCAGGAGGGTGAAGACCTGCGAGGCGGCCGGGGTGTGCGCCGGGAACGTCTCGGTCCGGGAGGTCGAGGGCATGGCCGGGAACCTAGGGCCATTATTTTCCGCTGTCAATAAAAGAAACAGGAGTCAGAGCAGGGCAGTTGGGCGGACGCACGAGTGCCCCGCGCGGGGCGCGGGGCACTCGGGTCGGCCGGGGCCGGTCCGCTCAGTGGCGGTCGGCCGGCGTGTTGGCGGCGGTGACGTTGACCGCGGCCCACGCCTTGTCCACCGTCTCGTACTCGGTGCTGCTCGCGCCGTACAGGTCCTTGGCCGCCTGCAGCGTCGCGGTGCGCGCGTCGTGGAAGTCGGTGGTGGAGACCATGTAACGGGTCAGCGCACGGTAGAAGACGGCGGTGGCCTTCGTGCGGCCGATGCCCTTGACCGTGGACTGGTCGTAGGTCGGCGAGTCGTAGGTGACCGTGCCGATCTTCTTCTTGCCGCTGCCCTCCGCGAGGAGGTAGTAGGCGTGCGAGGAGACGCCGGAACCGGCGTGCACCTCGGTGTAGTACACGTCGGGCGACCAGTAGTCGATCGTGCCCTCGAGCTTGTCGAGCGACGGGCGGTCGAGGCGGCGCAGGAACTTCTGCGCGAGGCCCAGCTTCTCGCCGACCAGGTAGTCCGGGGTGTCCTTCGCGTTGTTGGCGAAGAACTCCACGTTGGAGCCGAAGATGTCCGCGAGCGACTCGTTCAGCGAGCCGGGCTCACCGTACTGGTTGCCGTCCGAGTCGACGATGGTCGGCTCGAGCTTCGCGGTCGCCTCCACCACGCCGTGGGTCAGCTCGTGACCCGTGACGTCGAGGACGACGAGCGGCTTCTTGAACATGTCGCCGTCGCCGTCGCCGTACAGCATGCAGGTGCAGGTGGGGTCCCAGAAGGCGTTGGCGACCTTCTTGCCCCAGTGGACCATCGCCCGGGCCGCCTTGCTGTTGTTGGCGATGCCCTTGCGGTTGAAGGTCTTCTTGTAGAAGTCCAGGGTCTTGGTGACGCCGTACTGGGCGTCGGCGGCGGCGCTGACCCGGCTGGTGGTCTTGCCGTTGCCCCACACGTCGGTGGTGTTGGTGAACTTCGTGCCGGCGCCGAACTTCTCCGTGGAGGAACCCTTGGCGTCCCGGGTCTCGGTGCCGTACCGGCTCGGGTCCTTCAGCTGGTAGTGGCCCCGCGAGGTCGCCGTGGTGGTCAGGCCGACGTCGCCCACGAAGAGGGTCTTGCCGGTGCCGTGCGCGGT
Organism: Streptomyces sp. NPDC004542; assembly: GCF_040610035.1. Classification (NCBI taxonomy): domain Bacteria; kingdom Bacillati; phylum Actinomycetota; class Actinomycetes; order Kitasatosporales; family Streptomycetaceae; genus Streptomyces; species Streptomyces sp. NPDC004542. Next base: position 25,124 of record NZ_JBEXLP010000043.1, on the reverse strand, counting down.
CGCCGGGTAGTGCGTGACGCCGGACAGGCCCGAGCCGAGGAGGCCGGCGCCGGTGGCGGAGGCGACACCGGTGGCCGGGTCGACCGTCTCGCCCCGCCGGCGCAGGGTGTCGAGCAGCTTCGGGGACAGGAACTCGTCGCTGTCGGGCGTGTTGCTGCGCACCGTGCCGGTGACGGCGTCGATGACGACGGTGTGCGAGCTGCCGTTGTCGGTCACCGTCACCTGGTAGGCGAGGGCCGAGGCGCCGTCGCGGGCGTCCACCACGAGTTCGGCGGTGCCCGCGTCGCCCTTGGCGGCCGTGGCGGCCTTCCGCTCGGCCTGCCGGGCCGTCAGCCTGACGCGCTGGGAGTCGGCCGGCGTCACCGCGTGGCCGGTCGCCCGGGTGACACCGGTGTAGGCCAATTGCCGGGACAGGTGCACGACGAGGTCGCCGCCGAGTACCGGCATTCCCCGGTGCGTACGGACGAACCGGACGTGGCGGGCGCCCTCCGGGTCGATCATGACGTCCTGGGCGTGGAGCTCGTCCCCCTGCGACACGCCGGTCGCGGCGGCATGGGCGAACGCCGCGGTGCGCGCGGCCTTCACGACCGAGGCGGTCTTCGCCGCCGGCGACGACACGCCGTGCTCCGCCCCCGTGGCGGAGCCGGCGAAGGCCGTGCCGGCCAGGCCCGTGGCGGCCGTCGCCACCGCGATGGCGATGGCCGCGCTGCGTATGTGCGGTCTACGCACTATGTGGGGTTCCCTTGTTCGAAGACGGCCGGGGTCGCCAACCGCCTTGGGGCATGGCGAGGGTTGGATCCGCGCCACAGGGGCTGGTCGGGCCCCCGCCGGAACCCTTACGGATAAGTCATGTCCGCGTAAAGCCGGAATGATCGCTTTCGCAGTCTTCTATGACAATCCTTTACGAATGAGTGCCACAGGGTGATCAATACCTGACCAACTGTGTGTCGCCTGTGGTGATGTGACGAGATGCGAGTAGGTTCCCTCGCCTGTATGTGACAGATCTCGCACCACAAAAGGTGCAGAGGGGACGGCACCGGATGGTCGCGACGACGGTTGGCAGAGGTCTGGTCCTCGGGGCGGTCGCCCTCTCCCTGCTCGCGGTCCCCGCGCAGGCCGCGCCCCAGCAGGCCCGGCCGCGCACGGCGGGTCTGCCGGCGCCCGACACCGCCGGGCTGCGCGGGGTGCTGAGTTCGGCAGTCGCCAAGGGCGCGCCCGGCGCCATGGCCCGGATCGACGACGACGGCGCCGTGTACCAGGAGGTGCGGGGCATCGCCGACAGCGACACCCTGCGGGCCATCGACACCGCGGACCGCTTCCGCGTCGGCAGTGTCACCAAGTCCTTCACGACCGTCGTGTTGCTGCAACTGGTCGACGAGCACAGGCTGAGCCTCGACACGCCGGTCAACCGCTACCTGCCCGGCCTGCTGCCGGACGACGGGATCACGGTGCGGCACGTGCTCGGCCACCGCAGCGGCCTGCACGACTACACCGACGACATGTTCGCCGAGAGCGTCTCCGGCTTCGAGGCGGTGCGCGACAAGGTCTTCACCTACCGCCAACTGGTCGGCCTCTCCCTGCAGAGGCCGCGCACCAACGCGCCGGGCGCCGCCTACGCGTACTCCAACACCAACTTCGTCGTCGCCGGGATGCTCATCGAGGAGCTGACGGGGCACACCGTGCGGACCGAGTACGAGAACCGGATCTTCAAGCCGCTGAAGCTCGAGGACACCTTCTACGTCCACCCGGACACGGGGATCCCGGGCCGCCACACGAAGGGCTACCTCACGCCCGACACGGCGGGGGCCGCGCTGGTCGACGCCACGCGGCAGACGGTCTCCTGGGCGCAGAGCGCGGGGGCCGTGATCTCCAGCGCGCACGATCTGAACACCTTCTACTCCGCCCTGCTCGGCGGAAGGCTGATCCCGGCCGCACAGTTGGCGGAGATGGAGCGGTGGATCCCGGTCGACAGCACCACGGCGTACGGGCTCGGGCTGCGCCGCCGCACCCTGTCCTGCGGAGTGTCGGTCTACGGCCACACCGGCGCCGTCCAGGGCTACTACACCTACGCCTTCGCCTCGAAGGACGGCCGGCGCAGCCTCACCGCGGTCGCCAACACGTCCAACAACGCGGACGTGCTCGGCACGCTGGCGGGCACCCTGGAATCGGCGTTCTGCGGCGAACGGGCCTCGGTCCGGCGGGGCGCCGCGGCCGCCCGGCGGAGCGACGAGCCGTTGTGACCCGGCCGCCCTTCCGCGATCTTGGCGGAACGGCTTCGTCCGGGACACCATGCACGCATGAAGGGTGATCTGTTTTCCAGTCAGCACATGGTGCAGCCGGCCGCGCAGCCGGGCATGTCCGTCGAGAACGCCAAGTGCCTCCGATACACGGTGAACGGCGAGATGCACGCCCGTCAGGGCGCGATGGTCGCCTGGCGCGGCAACCTCCAGTTCGAGCGCAAGGGGCAGGGCGTCGGCGGCATGCTCAAGCGAGCGTTCACCGGTGAGGGCCTGCCACTGATGGCGGTGCGCGGCCAGGGTGAGGCGTGGTTCGCGCACGAGGCGCAGAACTGTTTCGTCGTCGATGTCGAGCCCGGTGACCAGTTCACCGTCAACGGCCGCAATGTGCTGTGCTTCGACGCCTCGTTGTCGTACGAGATCAAGACCGTCAAGGGCGCGGGCATCGCGGGGGGCGGCCTGTTCAACAGCGTCTTCACCGGGCAGGGCCGGCTCGGCCTGATGTGCGAGGGCAATCCGCTGGTCATACCGGTCTCCGCCCAGCAGCCGGTGTACGTCGACACGGACGCGGTGGTGGGCTGGACCGACCGTCTGCAGACCTCGCTGCACCGCTCGCAGTCCATCGGCTCGATGCTGCGCGGCGGTTCCGGGGAGGCCGTGCAGCTGATGCTCCAGGGCGAGGGGTACGTCGTGGTGCGCCCGAGCGAGGTGACGCCGCAGAAGGCGGAGCAGCACTGACGCCCGGAGGAACGATCCGCTCCGCACAGGCAACCCCGCCGGCCGTACCGGCGCCTTGATCGACAGCAGACCGAGACAGCCCCGGCCCCTTCGGCCGGGGCAGAATCCGAGGGCACCGAGCGGCTGCGCGCCGCCGAGCGCGCCGGCCGGCCCGACGAGGCCGCCCGGCGTCTCGCCGTGCTCCTGGACTCCTCCCCGGAGCCGGACGCGGCGGCCGCGCTGATCGAGGAGCTGGGCGGCCGCACCGCGGCGCTGGCCGAGGCCCGGCGGCACACGGCCACGGCCCGGGCGGCGCTCGCCGGCGTTGCGCTGGCGGCCGGAGCCGCCGCGGAACCGCGCTGTCTGCTGGACTTCCTGGTGCGCCGCGACCTGTGAAACGGAGTTGACCTTGACCGGCCCCGCGGGTGAGGCTGCGAAGTGGCGCGGTCCGTCGCTCCCCGCGCCGGAAGGGTGACCGCCTTGACCGGGATTTCGGAGATCGAAACCGCGGCACGGACCATCGCCGGACATGTCGTGCGCACCCCGACCGTGCCGAGTCCGGGCCTGGCCGAGCTGCTCGGCGCCCCGGTCGCCGCCAAGCTGGAACTGCTGCAGCGCACCGGTTCCTTCAAGGCCCGCGGCGCGACCGCCAAGCTGCTGTCGCTGAGCGAGGCCGAGCGGGCGGCCGGGGTGGTGGCGGTGAGCGGCGGCAACCACGGGGTGGCCCTCGCGGTGATGGCCGCGGCGCTGCATGTGAAGGCGACGGTGGTGATGCCCCGTACGGCGCCGGCCCGCTCCATCGGGATCGTCGAGGCGGCGGGGGCGTCGGTGCGGCTCACCGACGGCATGGACAGCGCCTTCCAGCTGGTGACCCGGCTCCGGGACGAGGGGCTGACCCTGGTCCATCCCTTCGACGACCCGGTGGTGATCGCGGGGCAGGGCACCGTGGGGCTGGAGCTGGCCCAGGACGCGGACGAGCTGACCGACGTGCTGGTCAGCGTCGGCGGCGGAGGACTGATCGCGGGTGTCGCGACGGCGCTGCGGGCCCGCCGTCCGGGCGTGCGCGTCTGGGGCGTGGAGACGGAGGGTGCCCAGGCCATGTCCCAGGCGCTGGCCGCGGGCGGGCCGGTGCCGGTCGCGCTGTCGTCGATCGTGACCACGCTCAGCGCTCCGTCCGTGTCGCAGCTGACGTACGACCATGTCCGCGCGCTGGTGGAGGAGGTCCTCGTGGTCCCGGACCGGGAGGCCGTGCGGGGCTGCCTCGAGCTCGCCGACCACGCCAAGGTGTGGGCGGAACCCGCCGCGGGCTGCCTGCTCCCGGCGGCGCGGCAGGTGCTGGAGCGGGTCGGCGACGGCGCACGGCTCGGCCTGGTGGTGTGCGGCGGCAACGCCACGCCGCGGGAAGTCGTCGAGTGGGCCGAGCGGTTCGGGCCGCGCTGAGCCGCCCGCGCTCCGGCGGCCGTCGGCGCCCATGCCTTTACCGTCGGTTACCCACAGGTCGAGTCCCGGCCATGCCTCGTTTTCCCCACGTCCCGGGGCCCGCTCGCCATTCGAACATGAGGCAAGAAGCGTCTTCGAGTTGCGGATTCTTTGAACGCATCGTGTCGCGCGCTCCGTACCTCTGGGAAAGACGAGGCAGGGGTTGCAGCGAAGGATGACCATGGTCAAGGCGCATGTCTCCGCACAAGAGCTGGTCGCCGGAAGGTACCGGCTCCTCGAGGCCGTCGGCCGCGAGACGAACCGCGTCCGCTGGTACGCCGAGGACCTGGAGGCGGAGCGGCCCCGGCTGGTCACACAGATCGCGCTCCCGGCGGACTCTCCGGAGGAGGCCCCCCGCCGCACCTGCGCGCGGGTGCTGCGTACCTCGGAGGTCATGAGCGTGCTGCGTCCGGGCCGGGTGCCGATGGTGATCGACGCGGTCGAGGAGTCCGGCACGCTGTGGACGGTCACCGACGTGATCGGCGGCAGACCGCTGGGGGAGGTGCTCTCCCAGGAGGGCTCGTTCCACCCTGTGCGGGCGGCCCGGATCGGGCTGGAGCTGCTCGACGTGCTGGAGGCGGCGCACGACGAGGGATTCACCCACGGCGAGCTCAGCCCCGGCCAGGTGTTCGTGCCCGAACGCGGCCCGGTCGTCGTCACGGGTTTCGGCCTCGCCGGCGCGACCCTCGTCCCTCGGCTGACCGCACCGGCGTACGCCTCCCCCGAGCAGGCCCGCGACGAGCGCATCGGCCCGGCCGCCGACCTGTGGGCGCTGGGCGCGATCCTCTACACCATGGTGGAGGGACGGCCGCCGTTCCGGGACCGCGGCCGGTTCGAGGCCACCCTGAAGGGCGTGGACCGGTTGCCCGTGCGCACCCCGCTGCGCGCCGGTCCGCTGACCCAGGTCGTCCAGGGCCTGCTGCGCAAGGACTCGCGGGAGCGGCTGACCCGGCCGGTGGTCCGCGAGGCGCTCACCCGGGTCCTGGACGAGGCCCCGGGCGCGGACCGGAAGAACGCTCCCGTGTCCCGGCTGCGGGCCGCCCGCACCGCGGTCCTGCACCCCGGCGGGGCGTGGAGCCGGCGCACCATGGTGGCCGGGACCGCGCTGGCCGTGGTCACCGTCGCGGTGGCCGTGCTGGCGGCGACGCACAGGCTGCCCGGCACCGGCACGGACACGGACACCGCGGACTCCGGCGGCTCGCGCCGGCCGTCCGTCGCCGCTCCCACCTCCTCCGCGAGCGAGCGCACGGACGGGGCACAGACCCCCTCCGCGTCGGCCTCCCCCTCCCGCACCCCCTCCCCCACCGCCACGCGGACCGCCGGCCCCTCGGGCGGTCCCGCGCCGTCACCCACCACCACCGCCCTGCCCGACGGCTACCACCGCTACACCGCCCCGGAAGGCTTCTCCGTCGCGCTGCCCGACGGCTGGAAGCGGCTGGACACCGCACGCGCCACCGACGCCTACCGCGTCACCTTCGGCACGGCGGACGGCGCGCCCACCCTGACGGTCACCCACAGCGAGGGCGCGCGCGTGGGGCCCGACCCGGTCGCCATCTGGCGGGACGACGTGGAGCCGGATCTGGAGAAGCTGGCGGGCTACCGGCGGATCGGCGAGATCCGGGCGACCACCTACCAGGGCCACAAGGCGGCCGACATGGAATGGCTCTCCGGAACCGGCGCCGATGCCGTGCACACCTTCGGACGGGGTTTCCTCGTCGGCGACCAGCAGGGCTTCTCCCTGCGTTTCACCACGCCGGCCGCGGACTGGGAGAGCGCCGCCGACCGGGAGGCGAAGAGCGTCTTCCTTCGGACCTTCCGGCCGTCGACGGGCTGAGGCCCGTCGCCCGGACGGGCTGTTTACCCTCCCCCAGGCCGGGGACCCGATACCCATGGTGCACATCGGATACACGATGATGACCGAGCAGGCCGGCCCGCGTGACCTCGTCGACCATCTGGTCCGCGCCGAGGAGGCCGGTTTCGACTTCTCGGTGACCTCGGACCACTACTTCCCCTGGCTGCGCTCCCAGGGCCACTCCCCCTACGCGTGGAGCGTCCTCGGCGCCGCTGCCCAGGCCACGTCGCGCATTCCGCTGATGACCTACGTGACATGCCCGACCATGCGCTACCACCCGGCGATCGTGGCGCAGAAGGCGGCGACGATGCAGCTGCTGTCCGAGGGCCGCTTCCGGCTCGGACTCGGCGCCGGGGAGAACCTCAACGAGCACGTCGTGGGCGGCGGCTGGCCGCCGGTCGACGTGCGGCACGAGATGCTCGAGGAGGCTGTGGAGATCATCCGCGCGCTCTTCGGAGGAGGTCACGTCACCCACCACGGCAGGCACTTCGACGTGGACTCGGCCCGGCTGTGGGACCTGCCGGACCAGCCGCCGCAGATCGGCATAGCCGTCTCCGGCGAGCAGTCCTGCAAGCTCGCCGGCCACCACGCCGACCTGGTCATCGCCACCGAGCCGAAGGCGGGCCTGCTGGAGGCCTTCGACCGGCACGGCGGCAGCGGCAAGCCGCGGGTGGGGCAGCTGCCGGTCTGCTACGACCCCGACCGGGACGCCGCGGTCGAGCGGGCGCACTCCCAGTTCCGCTGGTTCGGCAGCGGCTGGAAGGTCAACGCCGAACTGCCGCACCCGCACTCCTTCGAGGCGGCGACCCAGTTCGTGACGCCCGACGACGTCGCCGCGTCGATCCCGTGCGGCGACGACCCGGACGACTTCGTGAAGGCCGTGCTGCCGTACGCCGAGGCCGGATACACCGAGATCGCCCTGGTGCAGATCGGCGGCGACTCGCAGCCGGCGTACCTGGACTGGTCCGCGAAGACGCTGCTGCCGGCCCTGCGGGACGCCCTCGGCTGACCGGCAGTGAGGGCAATCACGGACAATCACCGGGACGACTGAGCATCTTGCGCGCCTGAGGGGTACTAGAGGGTCCTACGCCCGATCGTCCCGGAGGCCCTGGAGTGACTCCCTTCGTGCACAAGACCCTCGTCGTACAGCTCCAGGCGGGCGGTACGGAGCGCTGTCCCGTGCTCGCGCACCTGACGTACGACGCCGAGGACCCGCTCGCCGTCACGGCGGTGTTCGCCCACGACGGGCGGGTGCTCGCCCGGTGGCGGCTGGACCGGGAGATGCTCGGGGACGGGCTGGACAGGCCGGTGGGCGTCGGGGACGTTCGGTTCAGGCCGGTGGCCACCGGACGGTGGCACGAACTCAGGATGGACTTCTTCGGTGACGCGCGGCCCGACGGCGGCCGCCACCGGGCCGTGGTGTACGCCTGGGCGCCCGCCGTCGCCGCCTTCCTGCGGGAGACCTGGGAAGCCGTGCCGCCGGGCCGGGAAGAGGTCCGGGTCGACGACTTCCTGGCGGAGATCCTCGCCACGGGCTGAACCCGAGTGCGACGGCGGCCGAGCGCACCACGGCGGTTGAGTAGCCGTACTCATGCCCGTGCCGCGCTGACCGGCCACGATGGGGGCTCCCCCGACAAGGAGCCCGCCATGACCGCGCTGCACCCCGTGTCCCGCCGCGCCCCGCGCCTGACGTCCCCCGCTCTGTTCGCCGCCGTGGTGGTCGCGGGCATGGCCCTGTCCGCCTGGGGAGCGCGCGACCGCGCGACCTGGTTCCTGGAGACGGTGTGGGTGCTGATCGGGCTGCCGCTGCTGGTGCTGACCCGGCGGCGCTTCCCGCTGACCGGCCTGCTGTGCGGGCTGCTCGCCGCGCACGCGCTGGTGCTGGCGGTGGGCGGGCACTACACCTACGCGCAGGTGCCCCTCGGTGACTGGGTCCGCGACACCTTCGGCCTGGAGCGCAACCCGTACGACCGGTTCGGCCACCTCATGCAGGGCTTCGTCCCGGCGGTGCTGGTACGAGAGCTGCTCAGCCGCACCTCACCGCTGCGCGGCAGCCGGTGGCTGGCGCCGCTGACCGTGTGCGCCTGCCTCGCCTTCAGCGCGGTGTTCGAGCTGCTGGAGTGGCTGGCGGCCGAGATCGGCGGACACGGTGCGGACGCCTTCCTCGCCACCCAGGGCGACGTGTGGGACACCCAGTGGGACATGTTCTGCGCCCTGATCGGCGCCACCGTGTCGGTGCTGCTGCTCAGCCGGGTGCACGACCGGCAGCTGGCGGCGCTGGAGGCTCAGCGGGAGGTGTGACGGTGCCGCGCCCACAGTGGCAGCCCGTACCAGCACAGCAGGTACCACACGACGACCGGCACGACCAGGTACGGCACGTACTCGTCGTGCGTGGCCACCCGCAGGATGAGCAGCAGCGACGAGGTCATGGTGATCAGCAGCAGCACCAGTCCGATGAAGGTCAGCCGGGACGCGAGCCGCACGGCCTGCGGCTTCACCCGGCGACCGACGACCAGCCGGTGCAGGGACACCGGACCGATCAGGGCGCCGGTGGCACACGAGCCCAGGCACACGGTCACGATGTAGATCAGCCGGTCCGTCTCGCCGAGTTGGGCGTACTTGGGCGTGAAGACGACGGTGAGCAGGAAGCCGAAGAGGATCTGCACACCGGTCTGGGCGACGCGGACCTCCTGGATCAGCTCGCCCCACTTCCGGTCGGCCCGCTCCTCCTCGGTCTCGTCGCGCCCACGGCGCCGCCCGTCGCCCCCTCCGGTGCCCGTCACGCTTCCTCCTGTCGCCGGGACTGCAGATGCTCCCGCACCGCGAGTTCCCCGAAACGGCCGAAACGTTCCTGTCCAACGCGCCGAGCGCCACGCGCCGGCCGTCAGCGGGCGGGAGGAGCGCGCCTCACCGCCGGCCGCGACGCCGGGCCGGCCCGGCCTCCTGGCCGCTGCCGCGCCGGGCCGCCGCCACAAGGCCGGGCCCGCGGTTCACCAGCGGCCCTCGACCTGGTCCTTGATCCGGCGCTCGTACAGGTCCCGGATCGCGGTGAGCGTCTCCGCCGACGGCGCGGGGAGCTTGGCCGCGGCCGCGTTGGCGCGGGCCTGTTCCGGGGTGCGGGCGCCGGGGATGACCGTGGTGACGCCCGGCTGTTCGATGATCCAGCGCAGGGCCAGCTGGGCCGGGGTGTAGTCGTCGGGCGCCAGCGCGGCGAACTCGGCGGCCGCCTCGACGCCGGTGACGAAGTCGACGCCGGAGAAGGTCTCGCCCTGGTCGAAGGCCTCGCCGTGCCGGTTGAAGGTGCGGTGGTCGTTGGCCGCGAAGACCGTGTCCTTGGTGTACTTGCCGGACAGCAGCCCCGAGGCGAGCGGCACCCGGGCGATGATGCCGACGCCTGCTTCCCGCGCGGCCGGGAGCACCTCGCGCAGCGGCTTCATGCGGAAGGGGTTGAGGATGATCTGGACGCTCGCCACGTTCGGGCGGGCGATCGCGGTCAGCGCCTCGGCGCAGGTCTCCACGCTCACGCCGTACGCGGCGATCCGCTCCTCCACCACCAGGGTGTCCAGCGCGTCGAACACCTCGTCGGAGGAGTACACCGGGGTGGGCGGGCAGTGCAGCTGCACCAGGTCGATGCGGTCGACGCCGAGGTTGCGCCGGGAGCGGTCGTTCCAGGCGCGGAAGTTGTCCAGGACGTAGTTCTGCGGGATCTGCTCGACCCGGCGGCCCATCTTCGTGGCCACCAGCACGTGCAGGTCCGGCCTGCCGCTGAGGAAGGCGGCGACGGTCTGCTCGCTGCGCCCGTCACCGTAGACGTCGGCGGTGTCGAAGAAGGTCACCCCCGACTCGGCCGCCGCCTCCAGTACGGCGAGGGCCTCCTTGTCGTCCACGTCGCCCCAGTCGGCGCCCAGCTGCCATGTGCCGAGGCCCACGACCGAGGCCCACTGCCCCGACCTGCCTATTACGCGTTCGTCCATGCCGCCCAGTCTGTCATCCGGCGCCGTGCCGCGCGGAGCGGGCCGCTCCGGGCCGGCGCCCCGGCCCGGTCGACGCGGTTGCGGACCGGCCGTCCCCTCGGGGTGCCCCGGGGTCAACTGCGCCTGCACCATGGCCCCGTACCGCTGCGTGAGGTCCTCCACGTCGGCGGCGCGCACCTGGGGGCCGCGGGCGATGCCGTACATCACGCCGAGCCCCAGGAGGCAGGAGACGGCCAGCTCGGCCCGCAGGGGTGCGTCGGGCCCGGGGAGGCGCTCGGCGAGGCGTTCGCTGACCTGGGTGCGGAAATTGGCCCGCAGGACGTCCCCGCGGTCGCAGTGCAGGGGGGCGAAGGCGATGCGCAGCAGCGGGTCGGCACCGCGTTCGCGCTGGCTGTCCAGGAGGTGGCGGACCATGTGCCGACCGAGTCGCTCCAGCGGGGCGTCCAGCAGGGCCGAGGCGTCGGTCTCGAAGGACATGACGCGGGCGAAGAGGGCGTCCTTGGTGCCGAAGTACTTCACGATCAGGGGCGGGCTGACACCGGCGCGTTCGGCGACGGCCCTGAGCGTGATGTCGGCGTGCGCGTGCCGGGCGAGGAGGTAGCGGGCGGCACGGAGGATGGCCGCCTTGGTCGACTCGGCGTCCCGGCGGGCGGGGGCGGGGCCGGACGGGCCGCTCGCGGCCGCCGTCACGCCTCCTCCATCGCCTCGTCGCGGGCGCCCAGGGCCTTGCCCGTGCCGGTCCGGGCGCCGTCGGCGGCCGGTGCGTCGCCGGGTATGGACAGCGCCGCGGCACAGGCCGCGAGGGCGACGGCGCCGGCCATGGCGAACGCCAGCAGGTAGCCGTGCAGCGTGGGCACCGGGATGCCGCCGACCGGGCTGCTGTGGTGCACGAGGACGGCGGCGACGGCCGCGCTGGAGGCGGCCTGGCCGATGGTGCGCATCAGGACGTTGACACCGTTGGCGGAGGCGGTCTGCCCGGCCGGGACGGCGCGCAGGATCAGGGTGGGCAGCGCGGAGTAGGCGAGGGTGGTGCCGGTGGCGACGACCGTGGCGCCCAGGATGATCAGCCACAGGTCGCGGCTGTCGGCGATGCGCACGGCGTAACCGCAGGCGATGACGGCGGCACCGAGGGCGAGCGTGACCCTTGGTCCGCGTGCCGCCGAGATACGGGCGGACACCGGTGAGAACAGCAGCATGGTGACGCCGCCGGGCAACAGGCACAGACCGGTGGCGACGATCGACAGCTCCAGCCCGTATCCGGTGGCCTTGGGGGCCTGCACCAGCTGGGCCGTGACCAGGGAGTTTGCATAGAAGGCGAAGCCGGTCAGCAGGGCGGCGACGTGCGAGAGGCCGACCCGTGGCCGGGTCACCAGCCGCAGGTCGACCAGTGGCCGCTCGGCGCGTAGCTGCTGCCACCACCACAGCGCCAGGACGACGACGGTGGTGGTGAACAGCCCGCTGATCCGTGGACTCCCCCAGCCCCACTGCCCGCCCTCGGAGACCGCGAGCAGCAGGCAGACCAGCCCGGCGGCCAGCCCGAGCGCGCCGAGGACGTCGAACCGGCCCGGTTCCCGCACCGGCGACTCCTTCACCGCCCACCACACGGCCGTCACGCCGAGCGCACCGAGGGCGCTGGTCACCCAGAACATGGTGTGCCAGTCGGCGTACTGCACGACCAGCGCGGCGAGCGGCAGCCCCAGAGCGGCGCCGATGCCGACGGTGGAGCTCATCAGCGCGACGGCGGAACCCCGCCTCTCGGGCGGCAGTTCGTCGCGGAGGATGCTGATCGACAGCGGTACGACGGAGGCGGCGGCGCCCTGCAGCGCGCGGGCGGCGATGAGGACCCTGATGTCGGAGGACAGGGCGCACAGCACCGAGCCGGCGGTCATCAGCACGAGGGACGCCGTCAGCACCCGGCGCTTGCCGTACATGTCGCCGGCCCGGCCGAGCACCGGGGTGAGGACGGCGCCGGAGAGCAGGGTCGCCGTGACCATCCAGGAGACGGTGGCCGCCGACGCGCCGGTCAGCCGGGGCAGGTCGGGCAGCAGGGGTACGACGACGGTCTGCATGACCGCCATGAGGATGCCGCCCGAGGCCAGCACCGGGATGGTGAGGCGGTCCCGGAGGGGGCGGGCTGTCGGGCCGGGCTGGTCCATCGGTGCTCCTGCGGGGCGGCGCGGACTACGAGGTGAATGTCTGTTCACCCTAGCGAGTGAATGGGCATTCACCAACCCGTGCGCCTCTATGCCCGGGCGGCCGAGGAACGCGCGTACAGCGCCCCGGCGGCCTTCGGCCCGAGCCACCGCTTGACGCGCCGCAGCACCTCCAACCGCCCGACAGCACGGTCGAGCTTGTAGTACAGCTGCGGCGGCACGTGGTGCAGCAGGGGCGAGTGCCGCTGGCCGAGCAGGGCGAACATCTGGTGCGGGGGCAGGTCGATGTAGCGGGTCAGGTCCTCGTACCACTGGGCGCTGTAGCGGGCGGCGCTCTGCACCGGCAGCAGTTCCGTCCGGCGTTGCCGCTCGTAGCCGGCCAGGGCCTCGGGGCGTCTGCCGTACTCGCGCAGGACGTCCGCCAGGCAGATCGCGTCCTCCAGGGCGAGAGTGGTGCCCGCGCCGACGGAGTAGTGGGTGGTGTGGGCGGCGTCGCCGAGCAGGACGAGGTTGCGGCGGTACCAGGTGCGGTTGGTGAGGGTGCGGAAGGTCAGCCACTGGGCGCTGCCGTCGGCGGCGGAGCGGCCGATCAGCGGGTGGCCGTCGAGGATGCCGGCGAAGAGCTTCTCCAGCAGCGCCAGGGCGTCGGCCTCGTTCGCCCGGTCCAGGCCGAGACCGGTGAAGGTCTCGGGGGAGCACTCGACGACGCAGGTGCTGTGGGTGTCGCTGTAGCGGTGGCCGTGGCACCAGATCCAGCCGTGCTCGGTCTCGGCGAAGGCGAAGGTGAGGGCGTCGAAGACCTGGGTGGTGCCCAGCCAGAGGTAGCGGTTGCGGCCGGAGGTGACCCGTGTGCCGAAGTGGTCGCGGTAGCGGTCGCGCAGCGCGCTGTGCTCGCCGTCGGCCACCACGACCAGGTCGGCGCCCGGGGGTACGGCGGTGACCTCGCTCTCGTAGGCCAGCCGTACGCCCAGCGAGCGGGCGCGGTGGGCGAGGAGTTCGAGGAGCCGGTGCCGGCCGATGCCGAAGCCCTCGTCACCGCCGTGCCGGGTGGTCAGGTCCCGGATCTGGGCGGCACCGCCGCGCCAGCGCACCGAGTGCCGCTCGATGGCGAGTGCCGACACGGGGTCGTGCGCGTGCAGTTGGTCGAGCAGCCCACGCCAGTACCGCACGCCCCAGCCGTAGGTCGCGCCCTCGGGGTCGCGCTCGTGGACGGTGATGTCGTGGGACGGGTTCTGGAGCTTGAGCAGGATGGCGATGTACAGGCCGGCCGGCCCGCCTCCGACGCATGTGACTCTCACTGACATACCCCCAGAAAGCTACCCAAAGCGGTCGATTGGCACCGCAGGGTAACAAAGACCGGATGGTACGACCGGGCTTACGGATCGCGTCAGCTTGCGGCGGTGAGCCGCGCCACTCGGACGGAGGGCTGCCGCGAAAGATCACCGGAAATGCCGTCGCCAGAAGAAGGAATTGCCCCTTCCGCCCCGCGGCCGGCGCCCGCACGGCAAGATCATCTTTGTTCCATTCCGTACGGCATGTTGCCCGGCGCCGGCACCCGGACGCCGGGTACGTGCCGGGCGGCGGGACGCCGGACGTGGTGGACCTGAACGAGACGATGAAGCCGTGGAACGACCTGCGTCCGTCGGACCTGCTGGACCACACGGCGTTCTACGGCTTCGACAGCTGAGCGGGGTTCGCGCTCAGGCCTCGACGGCCGTACGGCACTCCGGGTGGCCCCAGCCCTGCGGGTTCTTGGCGATGGACTCGCCGGCCGCGTAGGAGCGGCCGCACGCGCAGCGGCCGGGGAACTTCGCCTTGATGGTGCGGGAGGACGAGCCGCCGCCGGTGCTCCGGGGTGCCTTCCGGCGCGGTGCCCCGGTCGCCGGGACGCCGGGCGAGGGCGGCGGCTCCGGGGAGCCGAGTTCGCTGCCCGCCGCGCGCTGCGCGGTCGCGGCCTGGCTGGCGGCGCGGTCGGCGAAGTCGTTCAGCGGATCACCGTCGACCTGGTGGGCGGGCACGTAGCGGAACTCGACCGAGCGGCCGTCGAGCAGCTCGTCGATGCGGACCACGAGGTCCTGGTTGGCGACGGGCTTGCCGGCGGCCGTCTTCCAGCCCTTGCGCTTCCAGCCGGGCAGCCAGGTGGTGACGGCCTTCATCGCGTACTGGGAGTCCATCCGGACCTCCAGCGGCACGTCCGGGTCGGTGGCCGCCAGCAGGCGTTCCAGGGCGGTGAGTTCGGCGACGTTGTTGGTGGCGGTGCCGAGCGGTCCGGCCTCCCAGCGGGCCGCGCTCCCGGCGTCGTCGGAGATCACCCACGCCCAGCCCGCCGGACCGGGGTTTCCCTTCGAAGCCCCGTCGCACGCGGCCACCACTCGTTCACGCATGGCCCCGATCATGCCACGCCCGCGCGGGGCGCCCGGACCGCCCCGGGGGACGCCCGTGGTCCCCGGCGTCCCGCCCCGCCCGGACCGCGCGCCGAACCGGCCCGGACGCCGGAGACCGGGAGGAGAGGGCGGCCTTTGAAACCGCCGCTGAAACCGCCGCGCGGGCCACGGCCGGGCCGGCGCACCCGCGCCGCGTCCTGCCACGTGGTGATCACCGGCTGCCGCGACGACGGAACTCCCGGTACCCGATCGCCGGGATCCTGGCCGGGTGACGGCCGGCCGGCCACGGGGCGGCCGGCCGTCGGTCACTCCTCTTCACTCCGCCTTCGCTCCCTTTCACTCCCCCGCATAAGCCTTCTCCAGTCCGGCGGCGTCGAGCTTGCCCATGGACATCATGGCCCGGGTGGCGCGGGCCGCCCGCTCCTGGTCGGCGTCGCCGATCATGTCGATCAGCCGGTCGTAGACGACCTGCCAGGAGACGCCGTACCTGTCCTTGAGCCAGCCGCAGGAGCCGCCCTCGCCGCCGTTCTCGGTGAGCCTGTCCCAGTAGTGGTCGATCTCCTCCTGGTCCGAGCACATGATCTGGAAGGAGACGGCCTCGTCGAACGTGAAGTGGGGACCGCCGTTGAGCGCGACGAACTTCTGGCCGTTGGCCGTGAACTCGACGGTCAGCACGGAGCCGGCCGGGCCCGGAGCAGCCTCGTTGCAGCGGGTGATCCGGCCGATGCCGGAGTCCTCGAAGACGGAGACGTAGAAGCGGGCGGCCTCCTCGGCCTGGCCGTCGAACCAGAGACACGTGGTGAATCCGTCGGTGGTCATGAGCACCTCCTGAGGTGTGGAACGCGGTCACCGGTGTCGACCTGTCCGCGCCGCGAAACTCATCGGCCGGCCGTCGGCCGGTCCGGACGGCCGGAGCGGCGCGCGTCCCCGGACGAGGCCCGTCAGGCGGCCAGGCACAGCCCCCGGTACGGCGTGCGGGAGGCCTGGCGGGTCCGGCTCGTCCGGCGGGTGAGCTCGTGCTGGGCCAGCGACAGCAGGTCGCCCAGCCCCAGGCCGAGGGCGTGGGCGGCGGCCGCGAGGACCTCGGAGGAGGCCTCCTTGCGGCCGCGCTCGATCTCCGAGAGGTACGGCAGGGAGATCCGCGCGGCGTCGGCGACGTCCTTGAGCGTGCGTTCCTGGGCCAGGCGCTCCCGGCGGAGCACGTCCCCGACCAGATCCCGCCAGAGGGGTTCCCCGGGCTCCGGGGCCGGCTTGCCGGGGTACGGACGGACGGCTCGGGTCTGGTGGGGCGCTTGATCGGTCACCCGGTCAGCCTAGATGTCACCGGCGTCCGCGACCGCGGATTTCCGCCACGACGGCGCACGGCGCGCATGCGTCGCGTCACTCGGGGTACCCGCACGGTGGGACGTGCATGGCTGAGCGTTTTCCGGGTACCCGCGGATGCGCAAGTGCCGGGAGAGGCATCCGGAACACCTAGCCGAAGAGGCAGACGTCGAACCGTGACTTTCGTGGGAGAGGCAATGAACACCGCCGGGATCCGGTCGCAAGCAGTGGTCGCGGACAGGACCGCCGAGGACAGGACGGACGAGGGATCACTGCCCGGCATCGTGGACCCGAGCACGATCGCTCCGCGTGACGCACGCGAGCTGTCCCGCCAGTTCTTCCGGCGTCTGACCGAGCTGGAGGAGGGTACGCACGAGTACCAGTACGCGCGCAACACCCTGATCGAGATGAACATGTCGCTGGTGCGGTTCGCGGCGGGACGGTTCCGCAACCGCGGTGACGACATGGAGGACATCGTCCAGACCGGGATGATCGGTCTCATCAAGGCCATCGACCGGTTCGAACTGGCGCGCGAGGTGGAGTTCACCTCGTTCGCGCTGCCGTACATCGTGGGCGAGATCAAGCGGTTCTTCCGGGACACCACGTGGGCGGTGCACGTCCCCCGGCGACTGCAGGAGCTGCGGGTCGAGCTGGCCAAGGCGCGCGAGGAACTCTCCAGCCGGCTGGACCGCGATCCGACGGTCGGCGAGCTCGCCACCCTGATGAACCTCACCGAGAAAGAGGTCGTCGAGGCGCAGCTGGCGTCCAACGGGTACAACTCCGCGTCGCTGGACGCCGCGCTCACCGGTGACGGGGCCGAGGACGGCGAGGCGGTGCTCGCCGACTTCATCGGCGTCGAGGAGGAAGGGCTGCGGCTGGTGGAGGACTTCCAGTCCCTCGCCCCGCTGATGGCCGAGCTCAGCGAACGGGACCGGCAGATCATCCACATGAGGTTCGTGGAGGAGGCCACCCAGGCGGAGATCGGCGAACGTCTCGGCTGCTCCCAGATGCACGTCTCACGCCTGATCAAGCGGATCATCACCCGGCTGAGGCAGGGCATGCTGGGCGAGCTGGGCTGCGCCTGACCCGCTCTCACGGCCCGGTGGGCAGATTCACCAGGGCACGCACCTTCTTGCCGACGGGCACGCGTTCGGCCGTGACCTCCGCGGCCAGCGCGTGCACGATCTCCAGGCCGTGCCGGCCGACCCGCTGGGGGTCGCGCGGAAAGCGCCGGGGCAGGGCGACGCTGCTGTCGTAGACGGACACCGAGACGGCCGCGTCCGTGCCCTCCAGCTCCAGGATGTACGGCCCGTTGCTGTGCCGGTCGGCGTTGGTGACCAACTCGCTGACCACAAGGAGCAGTTCGCCGTCGGCGCGCGCGTCGATGCGGGCGCACCACTCGGTCCTCAGCTGGTCGAGGAACTGCGCGGCGAAGGAGCGTGCCTCGGCGATGCTTCCCGGTTCACCGGTGAAGTGCGCCGCCCGTCGCAGCGGTTCCACGGGCACGTCGAAACCACTCGGTATCACTGCCCCGTCCACGTGGTCGGTCATGCGTTTCTCTTTCGGAATCCGGCCCGGCCGGTCACTACTGCACCACACTGCACCCCTTCTCGTACCCCGGCAGAGGCCGCGCAGTCCAGCCGGGCCGTTCGCCCACCGCGCACAGGGGGCATCAGCGCGCCGGTCCGGGGCACTCGAACGGGTGGCCCGGCGAGGACGGCCGGGACGACAGCCGGAGGTGGACGGTGGTCTGGTGGATGTGGCTGGTCGTGGTGGTGGCCGCGGTGGCGGTCGCGTCGCTGTTGACGCTGGGCGTCCAGGCCGGCCGACGGTCGGGGACGGTGATCGCGGTGCGGCGCGGGCGCCGGCACGACGGACGGAGCCTGTGATGGCCGGGCACCTGCTGTCCGGCCCGGGACGGGTGGGCTCGGAGCTGATGGCGGCGCGCAGTCTCTCGACCCTGCCGGTGGTCACGCTCGCGGGCGACGCGGTCGCGCAGATCAAGGACACCGTCTTCGACGCCCCGGCCGGGCGCGTCACGGGCTTCACCCTGAGTGGCCGGGGTCTGCTCTCCGGCCCGCTCAAGCAGAGCCTGCCCTGGTCGGGCGTGCACTCCCTGGGGCATCACGCGGTCATGATCCGTGATCCAGGCGTCCTGACCGAGGCGGCCGCCGTCGTCGTCCGCCGGGAGGCGGTCAAGGGGCGGGTGCTGGGCGCGAAGGTGCTGACCGACGCGGGGACGGAGGTCGGCAAGGTGCTCGACGTGGTCGTGGAGGGCGGTACCAGCGGCCGGGTCGTCGGCTTCCGGATCGCGGCGAGCAGGTCCCTGGCCACGGGGGCGTCCGGCTCGAGCCGTCGTCGGCGCAGGCTGTACGTCCCGCGCGGGGAGACCCTGGCCGTCTCCGGCCATGCCCTGGTCGTCCCCGCGGGCGCGACGCTGTTCGTCGCCGAGGACCTCCCGAGCTTCGTCGGTCAGGTGCAGGCCTTCCACGCCCGCGGCGACGCGGACGGTCACTCGCCGGAGCCATCGGAGCCTCCGAATCCGGCGGACCCGCCGAAGGGACCGCTGTCATGATGCTGTACTCGCAGGTGCGGGGGCTGCCCGTGGTGACCCTCGCGGAGGCGGCCGAGATCGGTGTCGTCAAGGCCCTGACGGTGGACGCCGCCGCGCGGGCGGTCACGCATGTCCGCGTCGGCGCGCGGCGCGGCCGGGGGAACACCGTGCTGCCCTGGGAGGCGCTGCACGCGGTGGGCCCCGACGCGGTACTGGTCCGCCAGGATCCGGCGGCGGACACCACCGCGCCCCCGGCGCCGCCGCACCACGAGGCCCTGCGCCACCGGATCCTCACGGAGACGGGCGACGAGCGCGGCACCGTTCAGGACCTCGCCTTCGACCCCGCCACCGGCCACGTGGAGACGGTGTACACGGCGCTCGGCACGATCCCGGCCGACCGCCTGCTGGGCCTGGGCGACTACGCCCTGGTCGTCCGCGCCGGCTGAGCCGCGGGCCCGCACCGCGTGCGCACGGGGTGCGGGGCGGGGGTCACGGGTCAGGCGACGGGGACGACGAGTGCCGGGAGGGTGCGCTGCATGCGCAGGGCGTCGACGGACTCCGCGAGCAGTTCGTACTCCGTGGTGTCGTCGCTCGCCGCGATCCGCACCAGTCGGCCGTCGGCCAGTTCGTCGGCGACGAGTTCCTGTCGGTCCTCGTCGGCACACCAGGACCGCAGCACGCCGGGCACGTCGGTGACGGTGTCCGCGACGGGTACGAGGGCGTTCGGCGGGTAGGGGCCGCGGTCCGGCTGCGGGTCGAGCCGCTCGGCGATCCACAGGGCCCGGTCCCGCAGCCACCACAGGGCCAGCGCCAGCGTGGGCGCCCGGTAGGTGCCGAGCGGTACGCCGATGCGCCGCCCGTCGCACCAGCCGTACGCCGTGACATGGCACAGGAATTCGTCGTGCACGATCCACTCCCCCGTCGCGTCGCTCTGCTGCCGGCCGGATACCCGCTTTCCGTGCGGCTCCTGTGCGGTGAAGTGCCCCTGATGTTCGAGTATCGCCACTACTGACACACTGTCACCATTACTTTCCAGCCAGTCTCCTGACATATTCCGCCGATGCTCTTGGCCGGAATCCGCCCAAGCGTGCGCCCCCGCTCTCCCGTTCGCGCGGCCGCCCTTACCCCAGGGGTAATCGACCCGCCCCGGCGCCCGCGGGCAGGGTGGTCACACCGGTTCGACGCACCGGGGAACCGGTTCCCGACCAGCACGCGCGACCTCGATGGAGGCTGATCCACCATGTCCGTGAACACCGACCGTTACCAGAACGCCGCCGACCGCTACTTCGAGGCCTGGAACGCCACCGAGCCGGAGGCCCTGGCGAAGGCGGTCGCCGCGGCCTGGACGGCCGACGGCTCCTACACCGACCCGCTGGCCGACGTCAGCGGGCACGAGCGGATCGCCGCCGTGATCGCCGGGGCGCACGAGCAGTTCCCCGGCTTCGTCTTCCGCCCGCTGGGGGCCGTGGACGGGCACCACGACACCGCCCGCTTCGCCTGGGAGCTGGTGAACGAGGCCGACGGCTCGGCGCCCGTGGCGGGCTTCGACGTGGTCACGCTGGACGCGGAGGGCCGGATGAGGTCGGTGCTCGGCTTCCTGGACCGGGTGCCGGCCGGGGCGTGACGCGGCAGGGCGGAGAACATCCGGCGCGGCTCGGGACGGGCGGGCTCACCCGGTCGTCCCGGGCCGGGGGGCCGTCCCGGGCCGGGGCGGCGGGGGCTTGGGCGGGCCGGGCGTCCGCCGCTCCAACGCGGCGAGTCCGGGGCCCGGCGCGAGGAACTCGCGTACGCCGAACAGCGCGAGGACCACGACGGCGAACCAGAACACCACCATGCCGGTCGGACGGTCCCAGAACACGAACACGATCGAGGCTCCGACGAGGACGACGATCCCGATCCACCTCTTCCAGCGCCGGACGAACGGCTCCACCGGCCCGGCCCGGAAACCCGCGTGCTCGGCCACCTGACGGACGCCGCCGACCCCTGTCGAGCACGCGGCCCGGGTCGTCCTCGCGGCCCGGGAGGGCCCGGCGAAGAACGCGCCGAGCGCGACCAGCACCGCCAGCACTCCCACCGCGCGCACGGCCTTCCGCAGGAAGTACACCAGGGCGTCGTACACGGAGCCCGCCGCGCCCGGGGAGACGTCCGACGGCAACTGGTTGAGGAAGTACGTACGGAAGACCGTGAGCGCGACGCCGAGCACCACCATGGCCGCGGCGATCCCCAGCGCGGCGCCGATCAGCGCGTGTCTGCGGTTGCAGGCGGCGTAGACGCCCCCGGCCGCGACCAGCACCGTGACCACCGGGAGCCAGTTGCCGAGGACCTGCAGCAGCCGCAGGTAGAGCTGGAGCTCCCGCAGTTTCGGCGAGGCGTACACCGTGAACTGCGTGTGCACCGCCGGGATGTTCGCGGCCGGCGCCAGGCCCGCGTCCACCAGTTGCTTCTTGACCTGGTCGATGACGGGCGCCAGGTCGATGGTGACCCGGTCGCCGGAGAGCTGGACCGCACCGCCGCCCTCCCCGGTCAGGGCCTTGACCATCGCGTTGTGCGCCAGGGTGATCGCGTCGGTCCACGCCTTCGCGAAGGCCTCGCTCGAGACCACCCGGTCCGCGGCCGCGCCGATGAGACTCTTCACGCCGTCGTCGATGGGCCCGCTCAGCAGGCCGACCAGCTGGGAGACACGGGGCGGGACGCCGGGCTGGGCCGCCGCCTTCGACAACTCGTCGACCAGGGCCGGCACGTCGATCTTCTGCACCACGACGTCGGTGACCCGGCGGGAGACCGCCTGCTGCACGTCGGGGTCGCTCGCCAGGGGACCCATGGTGGCGACGAACTGGTCGGTGTCGCTGATCTGGTCCCGTGCCCAGACGGCCGTCACGGCCAGGATCGACAGGATCGACGCCAGGACGACGAGCAGCACCGATCCGGTGGTACGCAGGGGATGCCGGTGCCGGGCCGCCGGACCGACGGTCGCCGACTCCAGCTGGGCGACCCGCCGGCGCAGCTCGTCCAGCTCGCCTTCGCCCGGCTTGCCCGGCTCACTCGCGGCGTCCTGTGGCGGCATGGAGCACTCCCGTCCTCGTCGGCGGAGCGCACCCGGCCGGGGCCGCCGCCCGTCGTCGGCCCCACCAGAAAACAAGGCCGCCGGGACGCGGGCCAGCCAAGGGCGCCCGACCGGGTGTCCGCCGGCCGGGGGCCCAGGCCGCGCGCCCCGGCCGCCTCACACCCCGCCCCGCGGGCGGCCGAACACGTCGGGCGCGGCCTCGCGCCGCACCACGCACAGGGCCCAGATGATGAACGCCGACATCGCGATCATGACGACCGACCACACCGGGTAGTACGGCAGCGAAAGGAAGCTGGCGATGATGATCAGCGCCGCGATGGTCACGCCGCCGATGCGCGCCCACAGCGCGGCCTGGAACAGCCCCAGGCTGACGATCACCGCGACCGCGCCCAGGATCAGATGGACCCAGCCCCAGCCGGTCAGATCGAACCGGAACACGTAGCTGGGCGTCGCGACGAAGACGTCGTCCTGGGCGATCCCCATGATGCCCCGGAAGATGTCCAGCACCCCGGCGATCATGAGCATGACGGCTCCGAAGATCGTCAGGCCGCCGGCCCACTGCTGCTTCGCGGTCGTCTCGGGCGCGCTGTGTGACGCGGTCATACCACTACCTCGTTTCGTTGCCCTTGGGTGTGTCCGTCAGCGGGGGGACGCGGTGGTACCCGGCTGGTCCGCCGGGCCGCGGCCACTGAGGACGAGCTCCTTCGCACGGCGGAACTCGTCGTCCGTGATGTCGCCCCGGGCCCGGATCTCGGACAGCCGGGCGAGTTCGTCGGCGCTGCTGCGAGGGCTCGCGGCGCCCGCCGTCTCGCGGACGTAGGCGTCGAAGGCCTCCTGCTGCGCACGCGCCTGCGCCATCTCCCTGCGGCCCATGTCCTTGCCGCGCGCGATGAGGTAGACGAACACGCCCAGGAAGGGCAGGCAGACCACGAACAGCAGCCAGCCGGCCTTGCCCCAGCCGCTCATCTCGTCGTCACGGAAGATGTCGACGATGACCCGGAACAGCAGGACGAACCACAGGACCCACAGGAAGAACCAGAGCATCGTCCAGAAGGCGCTCAGCAGCGGATAGTCGTACGCGAGGTACATCTGCGCGCTCATGTCACTCCTCCGTCCTGGGCGTGCGCCCAGCCGTTCCATGCCGTTCTCAGCGTGCCCACGCCGGGAACGGCGCGCCTCACCCGGCGCGGGTGAGCGTCGGCCTGCGCAGAGCGGACCGCCAGGCGAAGGCGACCCCGGCCTCGGCCAGACCGAGCAGTACGAGCCACAGGCCGAGCAGCCGGGTCAGCGCGCGAGCCGACTCGGTCGGCAGGGCGAGCACCACGACCCCCGCGACGACGGCGAGGACGGCCCCCGCCAGCACGGCCCCGCGGTGCGGCAGGTCCCTGGCGGCCAGGGCCGTGTAGAGGGTGAGGATGCCGGAGGCGAGCCAGACGATGCCGACGATCACCGACAGAGCGGTGATCGTCTGCAGCGGGTTGCGCAGGCACAGCACCCCGGCCAGGACGTACAGCACGGACACCGCCAGCCCCGGGAGCCGTTCCCCGTGCCCCTGGCGGCCGAACACCGCCACGAACCGGAACGCCCCGAGCACCAGCAGGTACAGGCCCATGAGGACCGCCAGGACGTGCAGGGTCTCGGCCGGCCAGACCAGCACCAGCAGGCCCGGCACGAACGTCGCGACCGCCGAGGCGAGGATCCAGGTCCAGGAACGGCCGAGCCTGCCCAGGACGTCCTCGGGGCCTTCCGCGGGCGGAGCCGCCCCGCCGGGCATGCCTTCCGGTCCACCGGTCGCCGCGGGATCACGCGATGCGGTCATGGCTCCTCCTCGCGCGATCGGTCGCGGCGCTCGTGGACCGCCGACGGGGCGGTGTGGGGGGACCTCACCCGGCCAGCGTCCCGCGCGTCCGCCGCCGCCGGATCACCCGCGGTGGGTGATCCGCTCCCGTCGGCACGGCGCTGCAGTGGAGTGCGGCGGGAGGGTCCCGCCACGGCGGAACGAGGAGAAGAAGCAGCGGATGAGCGATCCCCCGGCCGCCCGGCCGGACGACTCCGGGGCCGGGCAGAACCGACGCCCCCGGGCCCGGTGGCGCCGTTCCCGGGGCTGGACGGCAGGCGTTGTCACGGTGCGTGTCCTGATCACCGTCACCGTCCTCGTGATCGCCTACTACAACCTGCCCCTGGAGGAGCACAACACCGCCGGCGCCCTGACGCTGCTCGTGGGCGGCCTGCTGGGGGTCCTGCTGGTGTTCGCCTGGCAGGCGTGGGCCATCGTGCGCTCGCCCCATCCGCGACTGAAGGCCATGGAGGCCCTGGCCGTCACGGTGGCGTTGTTCCTGGTGGTCTTCGCGGACGCGTACTACCTGATGGAGCGCGCCACACCCGCCACCTTCACCCAGCCGCTGACCAGGACGGACTCCCTGTACTTCACCCTGACCACGTTCAGCACCGTCGGGTTCGGCGACATCACCCCCTACTCCGAGACGGGGCGCGTGGTGGCGATGCTTCAGATGGCCGGCGGTCTACTGCTCCTGGGCGGCGCGGTCCGGGTGCTCTCGGGCGCGGTGAGGGTGGGGTTGCGGCGGCAGCGGCGCGGCCCGCCGGCCGGGCCGGACCGCGGTACCGGCTCCACGGCGCCGGACCGGAAAGCCGGGCCGTGACCGGTCCGCCCCGGGGCCGAAGCGGCCCGGCCCGGTCGGCGTGCTCGCTTCGACCGGCCGCTCCCCTGCCTGTCCGCGCGGCAGCGACGGCCTCGGCCGGGCAATCGCCGGCTTCGGCCGGGCCCACGCATGTCCCGCCCCCCTGCCACTGCCCTCCCGCTGCCCTCCCGGGTCACTCCGGCAGCTGCCGCATCTCCACCACCCGCAGCCCCAGGGACTGGCAGCGCGCGAGCAGCCCGTACAGGTGGGCCTCGTCGAGAACGGGGCCGAACAGGACGGTCTGCCCGGACATGACCACGTGGTCCAGCTCCGGGAAGGCCTTGGCCAGCGTCTCCGACAAATGGCCGTCGACGCGGATCTCGTAGCGCATCGGCAGTACTCCCACGGCGACCCGCGGACCGGCGGACCGCACCCTCACCGGCGATCCTCCGCTTCGGTGCCCGGCCGGGCCTCACCCGGCACAGGTGACCCGGCACCTCGCGCGAAAGTCACAGCAGCCGGAGGTCGCGGGCGCGGCGCACGGCGTCGCCGCGCCGGTTCACCGCCAGTTTCCGGTAGGCGCTCTTGAGATGGGTCTTCACCGTGTTCACCGACACGTGCAGGTCGGCGGCGATCTCCTCGGTGGACAGCAGGCGGGCGGCCCGCTCCAGCACGTCGCGCTCGCGCCCGCTCAGATCCTCCACGACGAGCGGCGCGGGCTCCGCCCGGGAGGCGCGCGGCCCGCCCG